>NZ_LWGJ01001024.1:0-10995 GCF_001635845.1 Oleiphilus sp. HI0132
GGGAATCGTATCGTAATTAACTTCAGTCTTTTGACCAGCAATACGCTCAGCAACCATAACCCCCTCTTCAGAGCCTTTATGCGCTAGCATTGGACCACGTACAACATCGCCTACGGCATAAACACCCGGAACGCCTGTATTACAATGGTCATCTACGAAGATAAATCCGCGCTCATCGAGGTTTACACCGCTATCAGCCGCTAACAAGTCTTCTGTTACTGGTCGGCGACCGACAGCGACTATCAACTTATCAACCTTAAGTTCTTGCGCACCTTTGGTATCTTCATAGCTAACGTTTACGAGGCCGCGCTTGATATCGGTACCATTAACACGCGCCTTTAATTTAATATCCAAGCCCTGCTTCTTAAATTGCTTAAGCGCTTCTTTTGCAATTTGCTGATCAACAGAACTTAAGAAGGTATCTTGAGCTTCGAGGACCGTTACTTCAGAACCCAAGCGCGCCCATACACTACCCAATTCAAGGCCGATAACACCTGCCCCGATCACGCCCAAACGCTTAGGAACTTCATCAAAGTTCAGCGCACCAGTTGAATCAACGATATGGCCTTCAGTTAAAGGTGCTAGCGGAATCTCTACAGGTGTTGAACCTGTTGCAAGAATCACATTGTCAGCATCGTAAACAGTAACACCACCCTTGGCATCCGTTACTTCAACCTGCTTACCCGCAAGCAATTTACCCGTACCTTGAACCGACGTTACACCATTTGCTTTGAACAAAGATGCAATACCACCTGTTAAATTCTTAACAATCGTATCTTTACGGCCAATCATCTTAGGCACGTCAATCTTCAAATCGTCCAGGCCAATACCGTGCACGTCAAAATCATGCTTCGCCTCTTCATACTTATGTGAAGACTCAAGCAAGGCTTTTGAAGGGATACAACCCACGTTCAAACAGGTACCACCAAGAATCTGCTTACCTGTCTCAGATGTCCACTTTTCAACACACGCAGTCTTTAAGCCAAGCTGACCACAACGAATTGCAGCAACATATCCAGCCGGACCAGAACCAATTACGATTACATCATACTTATTTGACATTTATATTTATCTCCCGGTTCTCGACTTAAATTTCTAGAAGAATTCTAGCTGGATCTTCAATCATTTCCTTGATCGCAACCAGGAACTGAACAGCTTCTTTACCATCAATCATTCGATGGTCATAAGACAAAGCAAGGTACATCATCGGCAAGATCACAACCTCACCATTAACAGCCATAGGTCTCTCTTGAATCTTATGCATACCCAAAATCGCCGTTTGAGGCGGATTCAAGATTGGCGTAGACATCAAGGAACCGAATACACCACCGTTAGAAATAGTGAAAGTACCGCCTGTCATTTCTTCAATAGAGAGCTTACCGTTACGGGCTTTTTGACCATACTCTTTGATTGATCCTTCAATTGTTGCCAAGCTCATACCATCTGCATCGCGTAAGACTGGTACTACCAGGCCTTTATCACTTGATACCGCTACACCAATATCCTGATAACCATGATAAACAATTTCATCACCATCGATTGACGCATTAACTGCCGGGAAGCGCTTCAAGGCTTCAGCAGCTGCTTTAACGAATAAGGACATGAAACCAAGCTTAGTGCCATCATGCTTCTTCTCAAACAACTCTTTATATTGTTTTCTAAGATCCATTAAGGGCTTCATGTTAACCTCATTAAAGGTGGTCAACATGGCAGTATTTTGACTTGCATCCAACAATCGACGTGCAATGCTTGCTCTTAAGCGAGTCATAGGCACTCGTTTTTCAGCGCGAGCGCCAAGATCAAGCGCTACTGGCGCAGCAGGGGCCGATACTGGCTTACTAGCTGGCGCAGCAGCGGCCGGAGCAGGTGCACTAGTAGCAGTTGCAAGGTGCGCAACAACATCCTCTTTTGTCAAACGACCGTCTTTACCACTTGCTGCAATAGCTGACGGATCAAGACTATTTTCTTGCACCAATTTTTTAGCAGCCGGGCTCATGATAACTTCGGCAGCAGGGGCCGACTCTTCAGTCGCCGCCGGAGCCGCTTCAGCTGCGGGTGCTGCGGCACTTGTACCGCTTGCGCCAGCTGTAAACTTACCGATGACTTCGCCACTTAGGACAATATCGCCCTCTTGCTTTAAAATAGATTCAATCACACCATCATCTGGCGCAACGACTTCAAGAACGACTTTATCAGTTTCTATATCGACGATGAGTTCATCACGCGATACCTGCTCTCCAGCTTGCTTATGCCAAGTGGCAACTGTTCCATCCGCGACTGACTCTGGGAAGGTTGGGGCTTTAATTTCTGTAGACATTTCCAATCCTTATTAAACTATTCAACATCAAACGCTTGGTTAACTAGCGCATTTTGTTCTTCAACATGTACCGAAATATAGCCTGCAGCAGGAGCAGCGGAGCTTTTACGTCCGGCGTATCTTAAATATATTTTTTCATCAATTTCTTTGAGCACTCGACGCATTCTATGCTGCGTTGGATACCATGCACCCTGATTTTGGGGCTCTTCCTGACACCAAACAACATCACTTGCTTTCGGGTACTGTTCCAAGATGGCCTTAAGATCATCCCCAGGGAACGGATACAATTGCTCGATACGAATCACCGCAGTATCAGTAATTTCATTATGCTGTTGGAAATTCAACAGGTCATAATAAACCTTACCGCTACACATAATGACGCGTTTTATATTGCGAACATCATCAACATAGCTATCGCCAATAACTGTCTGGAATGTACCTGAGCTCAAATCATCAAGCGTTGAGGTAGCTTCTTTGTGACGAAGTAAACTCTTCGGCGTAATGGCGATCAGAGGCTTCCTCAAAGGTCGTTTAACCTGACGACGAAGCATATGGAACACCTGTGCTGGCGTAGTTGGCACACAAACCTGGATATTATGCTCAGCACACAACTGCAAGTAGCGTTCCAAGCGAGCGGAGGAGTGTTCAGGACCCTGACCTTCATAACCGTGAGGTAGTAGCATGGTTAGGCCACATAGGCGCCCCCACTTTAACTCACCACTGGTAATAAACTGGTCAATAACAACTTGTGCGCCGTTTGCGAAGTCACCAAACTGAGCTTCCCAAACTACGAGTGCACCAGGGTTGGTCGTTGCAAAACCATATTCAAAGGCAAGAACCGCCTCTTCCGATAACAAGGAGTCGATAATCTCGCACTTAGGCTGATCTTCTTTGATATTCTGCAAAGGCACATAAGTCGATCCATCTGTCTGGTTGTGTAAAACAACATGACGATGAGAGAAGGTACCGCGACCAACATCTTGACCTGAGATACGAATTTCATGACCTTCTGCTAGCAAACTAGCATAAGCCATTACCTCGCCATAACCCCAGTTCAGCGGCATTGCGCCCTGATTCATTTTATTTCGATCTTCAATGATCTTCTGAACCTGCTTCTGAATAGGAAAGCCTTCATGTATCGCACCTAGCTTTTTACCTAAACGCTGCAAGGTTTTGGCATTGACCGAAGTCTTAGCCTTAGCTGTCCACTCATGGCCAATGAATGGCGTCCAGTCAACATACATAGACTTATTCGGTTCCAGAACCAAACTCTTGGTAACATGATCACCGTTCTCTAGTGCTGAACGGTAGTCATTTTCAAGCTTTTTAGACTGTTCTTGTGAGATCACCTGCTCTTCAAGTAAGCGCTCAGAGTAGATAGAACGAGTTGTCTTCAAGCTCTTGATCACTTGATACATTAATGGCTGCGTGCCCGAAGGCTCATCCGCCTCGTTATGACCACGACGGCGATAGCAGAACAAGTCAATAACGACATCTTTCTTAAACTGATTGCGGAAATCAATTGCAACCTGAGTAGCAAACAAAACAGCTTCGGGGTCATCACCATTTACATGCAAGATTGGCGCTTCGATCATCTTTGCAACGTCGGTACAATACTCTGTTGAGCGCGTGTCTTCACGCTTATTGGTGGTAAAGCCAACCTGGTTATTAATAATAATATGTACGGAACCACCCGTACCATAACCACGAGTTTGTGACATCTGGAAGGTTTCCATCACCACGCCCTGACCTGCAAACGCAGCATCGCCATGCATGATAATAGGTACGACAGAATCCCGACGCTCATCTTCCCTTCTACCCTGGCGCGCTCGAACCGAGCCTTCAACAACCGGAGAAACAATCTCAAGATGTGAGGGGTTAAACGATAAGGCTAGATGCACTTCGCCACCTGGCGTCATCACATTCGATGAAAAGCCCTGGTGGTATTTAACGTCACCGGAACCAATATCATGGAGTTTTTTACCGTCAAACTCATCGAACAAGTCTTTCGGGTTTTTACCAAGCGTATTCACCAAAACGTTTAGGCGACCACGGTGAGCCATACCTATAACGATTTCTTTAGCACCATAACCACCGGCACGCTGAATCAGCTCATCCATCATCGGGATCAGACTTTCACCACCCTCCAAGCCAAAGCGTTTGGTACCTGGGTAACGAGAGCCAAGATATTTTTCTAAGCCTTCTGCTGCTGTTAAACGCTCTAGCAGATGGTAGCGCGTATCAAATTCGTAATTGGGCTTACCTTTTACTGACTCAATACGCTCTTGAAACCATGTACGAATATCTGTGTCTACGATATGCATGTACTCAGCGCCAAGCGATGAGCAATAGGTTTCTTTCAGTCCGTTAACAATCTCTCGAAGACTCAACTCATCGGAACCGAAGACCAAGTTACCAATCTGAAATTCGGTATCCAGGTCGGCCTCGCTCAAACCGTGATATTCAAGCTCCAAATCAGGAACATCAACCCGCTCCATCAAACCTAAGGGATCAAGCTTTGCTGCCTGGTGGCCACGAATTCGATAGGAGTTAATCAATTGAGCGACTTTAACTTGCTTCTTATCGTGCTCAGAGGTTGCGCTTGCGGGAGTAGTCAGTTCGTGACTTGCGTATTTGTTTTTGGAAAGGTGGAGAAACTGTTCACGAATGGTCGAATGAGGGATGTCTTTCTTAGCATGACCATTAACTCTTGGGAGTTGGTCAAAGTAGCTTCGCCATTCTTCAGAGACGCTGTTAGGATCAGCCAAATAAGCGTCGTACAGCTGTTCAACGTATACTAAATTTCCGCCAGACAAGTGAGATGTCCGCCAGAGTTGTTCCATGATGCTTTCTTGCATTAAAAGCTCGCCTTAGTTAGCAGTAAATGCGAATACCAGGCACTATCTTATTGGCGGCCAATATGTATCTCTAAGATACCTATACGTAGCCTAACGATAAAAAGCGATTTCGCCTTGTAACGCCCTACATAACAGGCTCGGATGACTGCTGCCTCAAAGATAATACGGGTGTTACCCGATTCCCCAGTGGTTATTATTTCTCAGCGAACTGCAAATTCGGCTTTTTGGGCTTACTTTACAGTTTCCTAAGTTTTCAGACCTAGGCTAAAGCACTAGGTCTGAAAGGATTCATCACTTGATTATAGACATAAATTCAAAACTTGCAGATTATTGCAATTGATTATGTCTCGACGGCAGAAAGTCTACCCTGACCACTACCGTCTTCAGCACTATTAAGTTGAGCGCTGCAACAACATATTTCTAATATGACCAATAGCTCGCGTTGGATTAAGCCCCTTAGGACAAACGCTAACGCAGTTCATGATACCCCGACAACGGAAAACACTGAAAGGGTCATCCAAATCAGCTAAACGCTCTGCCGTAGCAGTATCACGTGAGTCAGCCAAAAATCTGTATGCCTGTAACAAACCTGATGGCCCGACAAACTTGTCAGGATTCCACCAGAATGATGGGCAAGCTGTTGAACAACAAGCACATAAGATACATTCATACAATCCATCCAGCTTTTCACGATCTTGAGGCGTCTGTATACGCTCAATAGCAGGTGCTGGCGTATCATTAATCAAGAATGGCTTAATTTTCTCGTATTGCTTGTAGAACATAGACATATCTACAACCAAGTCACGAATAACCGGCAAGCCCGGCAAAGGACGAATGATTAACTTGTTACCCTTCACAACTTCTGAAAGAGGTGTAATACAAGCCAATCCATTCTTACCATTCATGTTCAAACCATCTGAACCACAAACACCTTCACGACAAGAGCGGCGGTAAGCCAGTGATGGATCTTTTTCCTTAAGCAAGCCCAGGACATCAAGAACCATCAAATCTTTCCCTTCAGGGATCTGTAACTCAACATCCTGCATATAGGGTGCAGTGTCTTGTTCAGGATTATAGCGATATAAACTTACTAACATCTTCCAAATCTCCCCTTAGTAAGAGCGTACTTTTGGTGGGAACGCATCAACGGTCTTAGGCGAGAAATTAACATCACGCTTACCAACGCGCTTCTCTAGAGGGAAGTACATTGAGTGTTTCAACCAGTTTTCATCATCACGCTCAGTAAAATCATTACGAGCATGAGCACCACGACTTTCTTTACGTCCTTCTGCAGCTACAGCTGTTGCGTAAGCAACTTCGAACAAGTTATCCAGCTCAAGCGCTTCGATACGAGCAGTATTGAAAGCAGCGCTCTTATCTTCAAGATGAGTATTCTTAACTCTCTCACCTATTTCGTCGAGCATCTTAAGACCTTTCTGCATGGTCTCACCTTCACGGAAAACGCCAAAGTAAAGCTGCATCGTGCTTTGCAAATCTTCTCGAACCTTAGCAACACTTTCACCGCCAGTCGTATTATCCAAACGATCCAAACGACTTAATGCGGCTTCGATATCAGCCTCTGTTGCATCATCAGTTGCAAAACCTTCGCGCAAAGATTTCTCAATCTGCAAACCGGCAGCACGACCAAATACAACCAAATCAAGTAGCGAGTTACCACCAAGACGATTTGCACCATGAACTGATACACAAGCAGCTTCACCACAAGCATATAGACCTTCGATAACGTGATCGTTACCTTCAGCATCCTGCGTTAGTGCCTGACCACCGATATTAGTCGGAATACCACCCATCATATAGTGACAAGTTGGTACAACCGGAATTGGTACCTTAACCGGATCAACGTGAGCAAATGTACGTGACAATTCAAGAATACCTGGAAGCTTGGCATTCAAGGTTTCTTCACCCAAATGGTCCAACTTCAACATAACGTGATCTTTATTTGGACCACAACCACGGCCTTCTAGTATTTCCATAACCATTGAACGCGCAACAACGTCACGACCAGCAAGATCTTTAGCGTTAGGTGCGTAACGTTCCATGAAACGTTCGCCTTCGCCATTGATCAGGTAACCACCTTCACCACGACAACCTTCTGTTACCAGTGTACCCGCTCCAGCGATACCTGTTGGGTGGAACTGCCACATTTCCATATCCTGCGCTGGGAAGCCAGCGCGAAGCGCCATCCCCATACCGTCACCAGTATTAATCAAAGCGTTAGTAGTCGACTGATAAATACGACCAGCACCACCCGTCGCCATAACAGTTGCCTTAGCCTTAACGTATACACGCTCACCTGTTTCAATACAGATAGCAATGACACCAACCACTGCACCTTTTTGGTTTTTCACCAAATCGACTGCATACCATTCATTAAGAAAGGTAGTGCCGCCCTTCAAGTTGCCCTGGTATAGTGCGTGCAATAGTGCGTGACCTGTACGGTCAGCAGCAGCACAAGTACGTGCAGCCTGAGTCGGATTATCCGGCCCTTTAGACTGGCCACCAAACGGGCGCTGGTAGATACGACCTGCTTCAGTTCGCGAGAAAGGCAAACCCATATGATCCAATTCAAATACAGCCTGAGGGCCAACTGAACACATATATTCAATTGCGTCCTGATCACCGATATAGTCTGACCCTTTAACAGTGTCATACATGTGCCAGCGCCAATCATCATTTGGATCCGCACTTGCGATCGCACAAGTTATACCACCTTGAGCAGAAACCGTGTGAGAACGAGTTGGGAATACTTTAGTAATACAAGCTGTTTTGATGCCGGATTCTGTCAATTGAAGTGCTGCGCGCATACCAGCACCGCCACCACCAATAACTATTGCATCATAATTAAGCGTTCTTAATTTAGACATTTCTTACAGCCCCCAAAGAATCTGAACACCCCAGACCACGTAAACGAACATGACCAGGCCACAACCAGCTTGAAAAATAAACCTGAATACCATTGCTTTTAGATAGTCTGTAGACACCGTCCACAAACCGATCCAAGCGTGAGCACCCAAAGATAACAAAGCAAGTAAAGAAAATACTCTGACACAAGTTTGACTAAACAGCTCACTCCACTGCATGTATGTCAAGTCAGGGTTTAGCACTAGATAACCCAGAATAAATACCGTGTAAGCAGCCAACACAACCGCTGTAACACGCTGAATCATCCAATCATAGAGTCCACTACGACCAAAACTAGTAACACTTGCTACCATAACCAAACTCCTGCCAATAAGATAAGTACAACTGACACTGCTATAACAACTTTGGCACCGAACTGGCCAGCTTCAAGCGTTTCACCAATACCACAGTCCATTAATAAATGTTTAATTCCCGCTACCAAGTGATAAAGAAGCGCAGAAACCAAGCCCCACATAATCAAAGTAACAAAAGCACCGTCCAGACACTCTTTAGCGGCGTTAAAACCGTCTTCGCTCGAGAGCGAAAGTTCAAGGACATACATAAGAATTGCCACACCAACGAACAAGGCCACACCGGTAACACGGTGCACAATTGACGTTAGCGCAGGCAGAGGAAAACTAAATTGAGTTAGATCGAGATTTACAGGTCGTTTATCTTTCACAGCACATATACTCTCTCAAGTTGGCATGAGCTAATTTAAACAAAGGAAGGCGTCTCTAAAGATTCGCCAACCCTTGCAACCTTTTTATAATAAGATGTTTCAACGCTATTCAGCCTTGCCGCCCGAAAATCTACAATAAAGATTATCCGAAACAAAACGTGAAATAGGCCACCACCTAATTTTGCTGACGGATTATAGGGATTAAGGCCGCGAAATACAAACCACGAACAAAAATAACGGCATTATTTGGCCATTATAAATTTTCTTGTATTTGACAATAATATTTCAGCAACATAGTAGCCCCGCCTTAGGCAGCTCTGGCACCATATCAAGCTTTTTTTCTTAGTTTTCATACCCACTTTGCACCAAATTAGCTTTTATTAGATATTTCCGCGCCACAGCCGTGCAAATTTCACCCACCCAAAAAGCCGAAACTTTCTTTGATTTTTTTTTCATCTACATTGGCACATTACAGAGACGTGACTATAGTCATTCTATTTGGCATAATGCGCAAACTTTTAAGTCGCCAACTGGCCGCAAGCTTTTTACCTATTAAGCAGCAGCTACGCTTGGCTTACTCTATCTCAGCAACAGGAGAGCACCATGACTGATAAAAAAGCTCAGTTATCGGTTGATGGGAAAACCATCGATTTACCAATTTATTCTGGCTCTGTCGGCCCAGATGTAATAGATGTACGAGGCCTAGTATCAGAAGGTGTCTTTACTTATGACCCTGGATTCGTGTCCACTGCGGCATGCGAATCTAAAATCACCTACATTGATGGCGGCAAAGGTGTACTTCTTCACAGAGGCTACCCAATAGAACAGCTAGCTGAAAATTCAGACTACCTTGAACTATGCCACCTACTTTTGCACGGAGAACTTCCGACAGCAGAAGAAAACGAACATTTCAGAAAAACTGTTCGCAACCACACAATGGTTCACGATCAAGTTAACCAATTCTTTAAGGGCTTCCGAAGAGACGCTCACCCGATGGCGATCATGTGCGGCGTCGTTGGTGCTCTTTCAGCGTTCTACCACGATACGATGGACATCTCTGACGAAGAACACCGTGAAATAGCAGGCTTCCGCCTTGTAGCTAAAATGCCGACTATTGCAGCGATGTGCTACAAGTACTCAATCGGCCAGCCTTTCATGTATCCAAACAATGACTTGGATTATGCAGAAAACTTCCTGCACATGATGTTCAGCACGCCAGCTGGCGATGTTAAGTTTGACCCAGCCATCTCAAAGGCAATGGATAAGATCTTCATGCTTCATGCTGACCATGAGCAGAATGCATCAACATCAACTGTCCGCCTAGCTGGCTCAACTGGCGCCAACCCATTTGCTTGTATCGCTTCTGGCATCGCTGCACTTTGGGGCCCTGCTCACGGCGGCGCAAACGAAGCTGTACTAACAATGCTTAACGAAATCGGTGACGTATCTCGGATCGATGAATACGTAGCCAAAGCGAAAGACAAGAACGACCCATTCCGTCTGATGGGCTTCGGTCACCGCGTATACAAAAACTTCGACCCTCGCGCCAAAGTTATGCGCGAAACATGCGAAGAAGTTCTTGGTGCACTAGGCCTTGAGAATGATCCTCTATTGAAGATCGCGCGTCGCCTTGAGCAGATAGCACTAGAAGATGAGTACTTTGTTGCAAGAAAGCTATATCCAAACGTAGACTTCTACTCGGGTATCATTTTGAAAGCTATCGGTATTCCTGAGTCAATGTTTACCGTTATCTTCGCAATGTCTCGAACTATTGGTTGGTTCTCACACTGGAACGAAATGGTTAGTGAAAACTACCGCATTGGTCGTCCACGCCAGCTTTATACTGGTCACGACAAGCGCGACTACCCTGCCTAAGCGCAAAGCTAAGGTATAAAAAAACCCGCTCTTGCGGGTTTTTTTATACCTAAATCAGTTTTAATTCTGCACCAATCATTTCCCGAGTACGCCTCGCCAAGCCCTTACGACATAAGGATGCTGAGTCCATAGGTTCCAGATAACGGACATGAGCATACACCTTTTCAACCCTTAGAATACGCTCAAGCGTATCAATAAACGAGTCATCATCTATAAACGCTGGCTCAGGCAAGAGCCGACCAAATTCATCCGTATACTTTAGTGCAACTGGCTGAACAGGCACACCCACTCTAACTGCTGCCTCATAAAACATCGGGAAAAACGGCAACACCTCTGCACCT
>NZ_LWGJ01001025.1:0-4307 GCF_001635845.1 Oleiphilus sp. HI0132
GGCTACGCCTGGGTAGCTTGTAGTTGAGATAACACTTCTTAAAAATGAGTGTGCTGTGGCTCTGGTTAAATCGAAGAGGGCAACGGAATATTTTTTTAAACTCAGAAATATCACCCGGTGCAGGGTGTTGAAAATGAACGGCTTCCAAATCGAGCTTTCGATTAATATGGTCTTGGACCCGTAATACTGACAACGCAAGTGTATGCTCTATATCGGCTGAGCAGTAAACCTCATTGTAGTCACAGACATATTCCAGATAAGTAAACTTATCATCATTGTGAATTTCAATATGCATGCCTTCATTAACCAAAGAATAGTAGCGTTGGTATTGTTGAAGTCCTTCATAGAGGGTTGGGCTATTAAAGAAAATGTGTGCAACTAAACCCATTTCTTCATTATGGGGATTCTGAGCGAGTTTAAGGCCAAGACGCTCGTCGGAGGTATAGGAAAGCGCAAGAGACCATAACGCATGATAAGCAGAGATATTTAGTCGGAAGTCTGCTAACTCAAGCTCGTGTAGTTCACAGGCCAAGGTAGAAATCAAAAGCTCGTTATTGATACCTTTTTGAATAAGATATTCGCACAATACTTTCGCGGTTGAGGAGTTTACGAACAAGTTTTTGACCCGGGACTTGCCAGACTTAATTGTCATTTAGCTTTCCTTTCCCTAACCGTGACTAAAGATACCTATTGTAGTAATTAAACCAAAGCTGTGTATTAATTACTGTTAATTAGGAATGCTACAGTCAGTCAAAAAGGTGGCACATATCGTCAAGAACAGGCATTCGGTCTGCTATATATTACACACACTGTCCTTTAGGAGTTGTACAGTAAACGAATTACAAACTTATACTAGCGGTGTTATTGACGGGGAACCACTATGGAATACGAAGTTTTTGTACCACAAAATGAAAATGAAAAAGAAAATTGTTCTGAGCTAGCAAATTATCTGAACAGTATGTTTTTTTGCTAAGTAGATTAAGAGGTTCAAGAAAAGGCGCGAAGTGCGCCTTTTTTTATTACACTAAACTGCTTTCAAACGCTGCTTTATTGCGTTATTTCTCTCAAGCATATCTCTAATGCGTGTTAGTTGGCTAAGGTTATCGCCGCTTTGCTTAGACTGGTTTGAAAAGACCAAGCCGACTCGCCACGAAGTATCGTCATTATCCATCCTTACCTTATTTACAATCTTTGCCTCAATTTGATTAACTTTTAGCTCCCCCATGTCCATATTCAAAACGAGGCGCAAACTTAGCTTGCTTCCGAGTTCTGGTTCACTGGGTACAGCCAGAGCAAGGCCAAGGAGATTGAAATCGAGAACATCTAAATCAAGCCAGCTAGAAAATAGACCTTGTTTAGTTTTGATTTGTGCCACGAGTTCTGCGGCGGGGACGCGTCGGTTACGACGATTTTCTTTAGGGTGGAGCTCTACAATCATTAAAAAATATACCTTACTACGTATCACAGTTTAGAAGTGAAAAGCATTTAATTAGTCAGATTAGGATACATATGAGAATATGCCATGAGCTCTTGGTGATAATGTGAACTGATTAAAAAAAATACAATGACTAAACTATATTCGCGCATAAGAGGGGAAGGTTTCCCCGTATTGATCCTTCACGGCCTGTTTGGCTCGTCAGATAATTTAGGCAGTGTTGCAACGGCCTTGGCAAGTAAGTTTAAAACCCATGCTATTGACCTGAGAAACCATGGTCGTTCGTTTCATCGCGAAGAGATGAACTATGAGCTTATGGCAGAAGATGTGATCGAATATATGAATGATCAAGGTATTGATATCGCATATGTGCTTGGACATTCCATGGGTGGAAAAGTCGCTATGAGTCTAGCCCTGCACCAGCAAAAACGAATAAAGGCCGTGATCGTTGCCGATATATCGCCTGTTCGGTATGAGGGACATCACGATGAAATATTTGCTGGTTTATTTGCTTTGCTAGAGTCAGATATCGTAAGTCGAAAGGAAGCAGATTCTTTGCTAGCGGAATTTGTTCCAGAGCAGGGGGTGAGGCAATTTTTACTAAAGAATCTAAAAGCCAAGCCCGGTGGAGGTTTCGATCTAAAAGTAAATCTCAACGCCATCCATCAAAATTACCATCATATTCTGGATGGACAGCATGCTGAAAAACCTTTTTTAGGGGAAGTGCTCTTCATTGCTGGCGAAGCATCAGACTATATACAGGCCGCCCATAAAGAAAAAGTAGTGAGCTTATTTCCCTTTGCAAAAGTCCGAATCATTCCAAAAGCCAGTCACTGGTTACATGCAGAAAAACCGGAAACCTTTATAGGAATATGTGAACGTTTTCTTACGGGTATCGACTAGACTATACATAACAACACTAGAAAGGTAGTTATGAGTTTACCAACAATAATAGATATTGAAGCTTCAGGCTTAGGAAAGGGCTCTTATCCAATCGAAGTAGGTTTTATTTCAGGTAAGGGAGAAACGGGCTGTACCCTGATAAAACCATTAGCTCATTGGACGAAATAGAACCGGGACGCCGAAGCGCTTCATGGAATATCCCAAGAGCTATTAAAAGAAAAAGGGCGAGATATTGTTAGCGTTGCCCAGTGGCTTAACCACAACCTTGCAGGTCAGACCATATATTCAGATGGCTGGGCTAATGACATGTGCTGGCTGGGTCAGTTATTTGATAAAGCTGAATGTATACAAGCCTTTCGAATTGAATCTTTACTCTCATTGCTTAGCCAGGAAGAACGAGAACAATGGACACCCGTCCACGACAAAGTTATTGAATTAGCAGGTCTGGCGCGTCATCGGGCCAGTGCAGATGCAAAAATGATTCAGGATACTTATGCAGAATTAAAAGGCTTGCCCAGAAATTAACGAACTCGTGATATTTAATCGATTATAACAATGGATCCGGAAATAGGAGTTCAATCTTGCTTTGGATCTATGTTAATCTCAAATGCTACCGTGTAATGCTGTCACGGGAGAATACAACTATATAAAGGGGTTAGGATAATGAAACTTAATAAATTGACCGCTGGTATTGCGATCGTGGCAGTAGGGTTAACTGCACAACAAAGTTATGCAAGTTCAACACTTGATGCAGTAAAAAAGAAAGGTATGGTAAGTTGTGGCGTGAGTGTCGGTTTAGCGGGCTTTTCACAAAAAGACGAGAAAGGGCAGTGGAGCGGACTGGATGTAGATGTTTGTCGTTCGGTTGCTGCAGCGGTTTTAGGCGATGCAGATAAAGTAACTTATCGCCCACTCACTGCAAAAGAACGCTTTGAAGCACTAAAAAGTGGCGAGGTAGATATTTTGTCTCGTAATACTACTTGGACTCATACACGTGACACATCACTAGGTTTGAACTTTGCTGGTGTAAACTACTACGATGGCCAAGGCTTTATGGTATCCAAAAAGCTAGGTGTTAAAAGTGCATTAGAGCTCGATGGAGCATCTGCCTGTATTCAGGCAGGTACCACCACTGAATTGAACATGGCTGACTACTTCCGTGCAAATGGTATGAAGTACACAGCAGTTACATATGATACTTCAGATCAGACTCGTGCAGGCTTTGAAAGCGGCCGTTGTGACGTATTAACCTCTGATCAATCACAATTATATTCGATTCGTATCGGCCTAAAAGACCCTTCTTCAGCAATGGTTTTGCCTGAAGTTATTTCAAAAGAACCATTAGGCCCAGTGGTTAGACAGGGTGATGATGGTTGGTTCAATATCGTTAAGTGGACAATGAACGCCTTGATAGAAGCAGAATTCTTAGGTGTTAACAGTACAAATGTAGATCAGGCTAAAGCTGAAGGTAACCCGGCTCAAAAACGTTTGATGGGTTCTGAGGGTGATGCTGGTGAGAAGCTTGGTTTGGAAGCCGGTTGGGCCTATAACATCGTTAAGCAGGTAGGTAACTACGGCGAGTCGTTTGAGCGTAATGTTGGTATGGACTCACCTCTTAAAATTTCACGTGGTTTGAATGCCCAGTGGAACAAAGGTGGTATTCTGTATTCCCCACCTGTTCGATAATACAGGTTGGCTTCTTGTAAGCATAAGATTAGACAGCTTGTTTAGTAGCAGGCTGTTTAATCCAGTAGCTAGAAAATTCTCAAATAATAAGTTAGCGCTTACTAAGTCTAGAAGCTGAGTAAAAAAATGGCTCGCTTTATAGGTAGCTAACAGCATTCTTTTGGAAATAATTTGTAAGGCCATATTATGTCTTCAGATCCGGAGTCCGAACACTTAAAGCTTAAGTCGGGTTCATTTATAAATAACCCTCGTAACAGGGCGATTATTTATCAATTAATCCTGG
>NZ_LWGJ01001026.1:0-11896 GCF_001635845.1 Oleiphilus sp. HI0132
GCTGCTCATGGATGGCGACGAGATCAGAGAACTCTTCGACAACCTTTTTTGCATCCTCTTTTACACCACTGGGTTCTAAGACTAATTCACGAATAAGTTTTGTAAGATCATCTATCTTCTTTAGGCCCAGCGCACGCGATAACAAAGCAGGCGCATTTTTGTTGTCCATGTATAGATGCTTGCGATAAAGCTCCTGGTAATCAGTAAAGTTGCTATCACAATCGGTAATGGCAGGATCGTCACGCAGCCATTGTTTCAGCTGCCTGGCATTTCCTTCACCAAAAGCGTCCAACAACTCTTTTAGTTGCATATTCCTTTTTGCAACAAGATAAACCCGCTTAACATCGCTAAGTGTATTAGTTGAGCTCGCTGTCCAAAAAAGTGCCGCCAGTGTAATACTTGAACCATCTTCACATTGGTAAAGCGCTCGAAGTCCAGTCACAACCCCTTTCTCACGCTTACTTTTGACTCGCGTGGAAGATCCATCATGAGCAGACCCAAAGCTGCCACGCATATAGGATAAAAGTGATCTATCAGAGCGATCGCCCTGAGCCGCAGCAACGTTAAAAGTCGCTTTTCCTGCAGGTAAAAGTAGAGCCATTAGCCCATCAATAAAGGTCGACTTTCCAGCACCGTTATCACCTGTCACCAAAGTGCCATCGGAATCGATAGAAGCAGTATGTAAGCCATGAAAAGAGCCCCAGTTGAAAACCGACAGCTCCGCTAGTCTTATTTGACCTTGAGCAAATAAGTCAGCTCGTGTTGTTGCAATATCATTCATTGACTTCACCAACCTCTTCCCCATTGTTATTAATAGGGCTTGCTTCAACCGAAGCATCCTCTGTTTGCTGCGCCAATAGTGTATACTCTGCCAACATAGATTCTAAAAAGCTGGCACTGACCACATAGCGAATAATCGGAGTTATTTCATATCGATCGTCGGCGCCGCGAATCGTTGACAACACTTTCCTTTTAACCATCTCCTTCACTCGAGCTAACAGCTTTTTGCGATCTTTAGATGCATGATCAGTAATAGGGAGGAAAGGGGTGAGATAGGATTCAAGACGTTCAATGTCTATCGTGATTTTTTGCTCTCCGGCCGACTCTCTGTCTTGATAATGCTTTCTCAGAACCAGCAATATCAGAGTGTCGTAAAGCGATAGTGTTCTCTTTGGTATTAATGTTGTCGATTCATCTAATTCAGGATCATCTTGATTTTCACTATTTCCTTCAGAACCGGGCTCGACATTAATGTCACTGATATCATTCTGATAATCGGCACTAGCGACAAACGCCACCCCCATTTTTTGATCAAGAACCAACCGCAAATATACTTCCGACAAGTGCTTTCGTATTGCAGATTCATGTCGACAAAGTAACTCAAAGAGTTTGGACTTTTGCGAAGCCATTACCGAACCCTGCCGCATTAAGTGCACCAGAACCCGCCTTGCATCGTGAGGCATTGTTTCAGAGTGAACAGCTGAGTCGCTTTGCATTACGGAAGTAGCTAAGGCTTCATCTTCAGACGACAGAGATGTAGATTCACCTAGCCCCATAGCGTTTTCGGAAACCTGACTACCCTGAGTCTCTTCGTTGACCATTCTATTCTCAGAAAACTCTTCTTCAGAATCTGGCTTAGCAGCGCTCTCATTGTCGCTCTCTTTATCGCCCTTATTGTCGAGAACGAGAGAAAAGAAACTGTTCGGAGGAGAATTATTGGTCATAGTTTTTCCTTAAAGTTACGCCCTTTTATAACGCCAGTTCATCAATGTCTTCGGGGAATAAATCGAGGGACAACAGGTAAGTAGGTATTGATGCCTTCAAAATAACCCCTTGCTTATCCATCAATGCCACATCTTCTTTTTGCTCCAAGGCTGTTGCACCCACTGCTTTGGCCACTCGCAGATAGGCAACCAGTTCTTCCAAACCAGACTTTAATGGATTCTTAGCAGCCAGCCCGGCTATCGACATCGGGCCATGCTCTTTGAGCGAGTCGAATGTAAGATGTGCAATCTCCCTAACCTGAACTGCATCCAAGCAATCGAGAACATGAGAGCTTGGTTCACGGCTGTTTGCTTTTTCTTCCACGCCTGATGTGTCTAACTTATCGTCAGGATTTCTTAGGCGCATAGATTCAGGTGACTTAATTTCAATGGGGCCGACAGGTAAGCTAAGAGCGGTTTCGGTTTTTAAGTCCACACCCTCATCACGCAGAACAACGGCCTGCCTTTCGAGTTTTGATAGCAAGCGATCTACAGCTTGGTTTTCTGCCGCAGCGCCACTTTCGATATAAGAACGAAGACCTTCTTCTGTGCGGCGTCTGATACGAAAAACTCGATCACTTTCGCGGCTTAACTCTCGCATCAGTTGATTCAAGAATTGTTGCTGACTACCAGATAGCTGCTTAGCAACAGGTCTATTCAAAATGCTACGAAGTTGCTCGCGAAACTCCATTGATCTGTTTTGGTCGCAGAGCAATTGAAAGAACCCCTCAAATGCGCTTCCGGCCTCAGTAGTAGAAAGCAATGCTTCTTTCTCCATAACGGATAAAAGAATATCGCCTCGAGATGCATCTCCCTCGATTATCTGCACCCTCAGCTCTTTGTCTAACACCCTGATTTCGTCTTCTACTCGACGAAAATCACCTGTTAATACTGAAGCAAGTTGATAAATTTCTCGGATACGCTCTCTCTGCTCTACCTCGCTAAGCTCAGGCACAACTCCGGCTTGGAGTGCATCTATTTCGCGCTGAATCTCAGCTTTTTTACTTTCCAGCAAGGTGACTCGCTCATCTACATTGGGGCTTATAGCAACAGCTAAGTCACGAACCGCTTCCTGAACAATGCGCAAATGCGAAGCTGTAGTGCCAGAATTTCTTTCATCCAAACCCTTACAGAACCTAAGCGCAATCTCACTTGCGTCGGTTTTGGTTAAAGAATCATCCATTTCTCGCAACCAACCGGTTCGAATCCACTGGTTAAGATAAGTCGCTGCAGACGTTTCCGTGGGCCAGATACCCAATTCACGGCTGCGCTCTATTTCTGCATCCAGCATTATTCGAGCGCGACCATATGGAATTTCACTTTCCTCAGAAAATAGATCAGCAATAAAAGCCAATATATAAGGCGCATTGTCAGCTCTTAATAGTTTCCATGCGGCATGCTCGGCAAATAAGCGCCGATACTTTGCTTGCAAACCCTGAAAGCTCAATGCACCTTCCTCATAATTCTCCCCTTAAACACCTCATTCATAGGAAATGGTTATAATCAATAGCAAAACCTTATCATCATCTTTTTGATTATGTCAACAACCATTATTGACACGCATAAGCTATCAGTATTATGATCCATGATAAATTTGAGCAGCACTTTATACGTCAAGTGATATTAACCATGTAAATGGCGGTTTTTGACGTAAATGCAACCAAATGGTGACCAGCCCTATCCCTTCCTAAAAGTAGGGTAAAGCGCAGACCATCAGCGGATAAATAGGTAGCAATTGTTTTGAACAGCGGTCCTCAACCTAAGTTAGAAGACATCAGCCAAGCGCAGCAAGAAAGGCTATTCCATATAGATTTCAAGCTACGCTTTTTGGGCGCAGTCAACAGAAATGACCTGGTCAGCCGGTTTGGCATTAAAGCCGCCGCCGCGACTCGGGATATTTCTCTATACAAAGAACTGGCACCTAAAAACCTTATCTACGACACAAAAGCTAAGACCTATATAGAAGCCGATCAATTCAAGCCCCTGTTTGACTATCAAGGGAGCCAAGCATTATCTGCATTGTGCTACGGCCTAGGCGATGACCATGTATCAGGCAGCATGTCTTTGGTCACCGCAGAGTCGCCAACTCAGCTTAACTTTCCAAACTTGGATGTATTGGCAGAGATCACCAAAGCCATTCACCAGAAAAAGGCACTCAAGATAGATTACCGATCCCTCTCCAGCGGTTTAAGCCAACGAGAAATCGTGCCCTTTGCGCTAGTAGATAACGGCCTTCGCTGGCATGTAAGAGCCTTTGATCGCAAGAGAGAAAGGTTCACCGACTTCGTTCTAAACAGAATCGGTAAGCCTAAGCTCTTAAACTCCCCAATCGAAGCTAGCGAAACCAAAGAAGCAGATATTCAGTGGAATCGCATTGTAGAAATGCACATCGTGCCGCACCCACGCTTAGAGCACCCAGACACTATAGAAATTGAATATGGAATGGAGACCGGCATGTTAAGAGTTCAGATTAGAGCTGCAGTTGCCGGATATGTATTGAGGCACTGGAACGTCGACTGCTCGACAGCACACACACTATCTGGCCCAGAATTTCAGCTATGGCTTAAAAACACTCAAACCCTCTACGGAGTTGAGAACTTAGCCATTGCCCCCGGTTATCAAGAATTACAAGACTAAATTTGATGGAGACAAATATGCAGTCAATCATTAACACATGTGAACCACGTCAGGACATCATCCAAGGTTCTTTCAATCCTGAAATCTTTACTGCCTCCATCAGCCAGGTTGCCTCCGCATACTCAGGCAAAGGCAGCGCGATTGATTCAATCTATACAGATGCTGAAGCGTTCTTCAGAGAAGCAACTTTCCCGACCGAAGGCTTACGCCGCGTCGTTCGTGATGTAATGGGTCGCCTTAATGGTGATAACAGCAAGCCAGCTATTCACCGATTAGAAACAGCATTCGGTGGCGGTAAAACTCACACCTTGATCGCGCTAACTCACCTCAGCCATCGCGGAAGTGACATCGCCTCGGCCGCTGCAGATGTAGTTGAAGCTGAAGTTCTGCAGCCTGCTGGCAGCATTGATGTTGTTGCCGTTGCTTGTGATGAAATGCCGGTAATCGCACCCAGCGGTGAAAAAGTATTAGCCTATACCCTCTGGGGAGAAATGGCACTTAAGCTTGGCGGCGAAAGCTTCTACAACGACAACATTAAAGAAGTGACCTCAGCGGCATTCCCAGGCCAATACTTTTTAGAGCGCATGTTCGAAGGCCGCAAGGTGCTGATCATGCTCGACGAGCTCGCACAATACGCAACGCGTTATGAAGCTGCTCACGTAGGCGGTGGTGAACAAATTAGTGCATTTTTAATGGCACTTCTAGGCTACGCACGTACTCACAGCGGTGTCAGTGTTGTGCTTACGCTTGCCAGCCAAAGTGATGCATTCCAAGGTCAAACCGGCATGCTGCAAGGTGTTCTATCTTCAACACTAGGCCGCGATGTAGATGAAGAAGAAGCTGCCGCACTGGCGCAACGAGCAAGCCAAAGCATCATGAGTGTTGTAAAACGTGATGCAACAACCACCGTACCAGTGCGACCCACGGAAATTTCTCGGGTATTGGCGCGCCGCTTGTTCACCAAGATTAATGACGCAGATGCTTCTACAACCGCCACAGCCTACATGGAAATGTACAAGCGCAGTGGCTCGCAATTACCAGACACAGCTACCCGCGACGATTACAGCAAATCGATTGTTGCGAACTACCCCTTCCACCCAAGCTTTATCGCCTATCTGACTAATAAGCTTGCCTCTGCTGAAAGCTTCCAAGGCACGCGAGGGGTCTTACGCGTGTTGGCCATGGCCATTCGCACTATCTGGCAAAAGCGCATGGAAATTCCTTTGGTGCATACCAGCCATCTAAACATGGCAAATCCAGACCTTGCAGATGAACTTATCGGTCGTACCGGTGCGAATGACCTATTAACAGTTCTCAATGCCGATGTGGGTGGCGCAGACTCAAGTAATCTGGAGATGGGCGTATCGGTTGCACAAAACCTTGATCGCAACAACCCTCACCCGCAAGGTTTACCGCTTTACGAGTGGACTTGGAAAACCGTATTCCTGCACAGCCTTATCGGCCGTGGCGAAGGTCTATCTTCTAATGTCTTCGGCATTACATTCGCCGATGCATTACTTGAAGTAGCGATGCCTAATATCCCGCCATCGCAAGTTGAAGCGGCATTAAAAGCCATTTCAAACGAAGCCTATTACCTACGCACAAAAGACGGTCGTTTCTACGCACATACTGATCCTACCGAAGCACGTATCGTTTCTACGATTAAACAAGGCCTACAGCCCGATGATGTTGAAGAGCAGCTCACAGTCGTGGCACGAAAAGTGGTCAGTCACAACAGCCCAACCTTCCAAGTGGCGCAAGATGTCTCCGCACCCGAGCACGTGCCAGACAAAACGGGCCGCCCTGTATTAGCCATTGTTCGCCTGGATGCGAATAAAGTCGATCCAACGGATATGACCACAACAGCAGGTAACGGTCAGCCTCGCTTAGAGCAAAACAACGTATTCATGCTGGTTCCAGAAACCGTTCAAGTCGCTGGCGATACCTGGAGCGAAGATCGAGTCAAAAAATCCCAGTACCGCAAAGACCGTTTAAATGATGTCGCACGCACCGTTATCGCCATGCGTCGCCTACAGAGCAAACCAGAAGATTACGGCATGTCAGCGGCCAAGCTGCAAGACAGTGGTTTCACCGCCAAGCTTAAAGAACGAGAAATGGCGCTGCAAACCTCGGTTGCACAGGCTTACGACACCATTTTATTCCCTGGCGCTTCGGGTCAGGTTACCCAGAAAAGCATCAAACAAGCTGGCGGCGAAGGCGGCTTATCGGTGGATGAAGAGATTCGTCGAGTCCTAACAGAAGAAGGTGAATTGATTACCGCTGAAGCAGCCGCAACACAATCCATGCTGCTACAACTCGGCCAACTCATCTTTGGCAGCATTAGCCAAACCCCATCGTTGGAGCAAATCAGCAACCAGTTTAATCAAAACCGTCGCTGGCCAATTTTGGATAATCAACGTGTACTGGAACAAATCATTCGCAGCGGTGTAGAGAAAGGCCAATGGTGCCTGTATCGCATGGAATCAAGCGAATCCACCAAACCTGAGCACTTCCACAGCCGTGAAACCGGTGGAATTCCACTAGACGTTAACTTGTCCGAAAAAGGCTGGAAGTTGGTATCTGAGCAAGGCGCCAAACAGCGTAGCTGGAATCCGGAAGCCGAACCTGCGGTAGAGCAAGTGACTCAATGGGTTGAACAAGTGATGACTGAAGAGCCTTGCACCAAGGTCAAAGAAGTCATCGCAAAGGTTCAAGAAAAGCATGGCAGCGTGCAAAACAGCACCGTCTTGCAAGCGGTAGATAACGTCGTCCAAACCGGTCGCGTGTATACCTATGAAGTACGTGAGCCAAGCGATGAAGACAACCCGAACCTAATCTATGGCTCTTCTGCCATGTTCCATCAAACGCAGGAAGACGACATGCTCGTTACGCCTGCAACGGCAGCAGAGAAAGGCTGGGTACAACCGGAAGATACCCGCTACACAAAACAAGGCCATGGACTTGCTATAGCGCTGCATAAACAGCTCAATAAGATCAGCTCCCTATACAGCCGAGGAGCAACAACCGAGCCCGATACTTTGCGCCTGGCTTATTTACATCTACCAGGCGGTGGCAAGTTAAATCTTGACCTAATCAACGCCACCAGCAAAGACATGAAGGCATTAAGCGAATTGTTTGAGGTACTCGCCGATTTAACAAGTGTAGGCGACGACAGTCAGGCAATGATAGACATTCAAAATGCACCAGAAGACTGTGCATTTTTAGATTTGGTAAAACAAGCTGATGACTAAAAAGAAACTGACGTTACAAGAGCTCTTCGACAAGACCTTAAAAAATCGCTGGCGCACAGCACCTTTTGTCTTGCGATTTACTGAGCTCGCTGATCACACCGGTACGGTTTTGGTGATCAAAGAACGTGTTGAAAAAGAAACCTCCGAGAGCGGTAAAAAGCTCGGAAGTCTGCGTGATCGCGGCACCCTATATGGTGAAAATTTAAAAATACTTTCGCCGCGCCTCAAGCCTATTTTGGAGCAAGTGGTTGATGATGGTGGCGTGCCCTTAGACCTGCAACGCTTTATAAGCCAAGAAGGTTTCAAGCTGCGAGATAACCTACCTTTAGATGACGAAGCCGGGGCAAAAATTGCCTTGATTGTGAAGTTGCAGTCTCGCCTTCACAACCCAGACCGTCTTGAACTGCTCGCCCGACGAGTACAACGATTTAGCCGCGAAGAGGCTGCCTATTGGCTAGGCCGCACTACTCACTACGGTGCCGATGCCAACCGCTGGGCAGTCTCTGGGCTGCGTACCATGCTATGTGGAACAACAAATAATGATGTTGGCATTACTCGCCAGCTGAACAAATTAAGGTAATTGAACATTATGACCGATAGACGACTGATTGAGGCAGGCTTTCCTTGCCACCAGGTAGGTGCCGAAACCGCTAGGGAGCGCGGGGCGAGCAATATGCTGCCACCAATATACTACTTACATGTTTGGTGGGCTCGTCGTCCTCTAACCCCAAGTAGAGCGGCTATCGCAGGCTCTCTTTTGCCTGACGGAACAGATATTGACCAATTTATTCAAGATCTCGGCATTGAGAAGAGAGTAATTCAACTTGGCGACCAGTATTGGACACTGACAGGAAAGCTTCTCGAAAAGCTACAGGATCAAGCTGGCGCAGAAACTCTCGAAGTAGATGCAGCTGTCATACGTCTTTACGAGAAAGAAGTCGCGAGAAGGCAAAATAACCTGGCCACTATTAGCACCCTAGAGTCGTTTGATACTGAATTAGCCAACAGTGAGATTGTCAAAAGGTGGAAACACGAGTCTGGGGCTTTGCCACAAATTCATGCTGGTGAAACTTATACAGTAAAAAGAATTCCGGCAGACGCAGCACATATATCTGCTCGTTTAGAATTTGCTAAATCCGACCTTGTTAAGCAAGCACTAGGCAAAGCTCTGAAATGGGAAGACCCTGATTTATATGGCTACTCAAGGGCATACCAAAACGACCATCTGCCAACACCAAGCGACTTCACTGTACTCGACCCCACCTCGGGAGGTGGTTCCATTCCGTTCGAAGCATTACGCCTTGGCCACAAAGTCATAGCCAATGAACTAAACCCAGTAGCTACAACTATTTTAAAAGCTACCCTGGATTTCCCTGCAAGATACGGCATGGACTTACATGCTGATATCGAGCATTGGGGTAAAAAACTGGTCGATGAGGTTGAAAACAGAATGGATGGGTTCTACCCATTCTCTCCTATCCCAGAATATGAACAAAAGCGGCTAAAGGCTCATCTCGAAAACTGCCCGGAACTCTTTGATCAATTCAACGTAAAAGAATACGACCATCAAGGTTTACTTTACTGTCGTGAAGTCACCTGCCCAAGCTGTCTTGCCAAAACTCCATTGCTTAATACCTGCTGGCTATCAAAAGAGGCATCCGATGCATGGGGTGTAAAACCAATCTCATCTGGCGAAGGTGTAAATGCCACTTACCGATTCGAAACCTATCAATGTAAAAATAGCAAAGGCCCCAATGGAGAAGATCCTGAACCAGGTACAGTAAAACGCGGCATCGGGCAATGTATTCATTGTAAGCAGGCTATTGACGCAGACGAAATTAAGTCTCAAGCGAGAGGGGAAAGCCCCCACGGCAAATGGGAAGACCAAATTTACGCAGTTGTAGCAACGCGTTTTCAACCTAAATTGGATAAAAACAAACTTCCTCAATATTTCACAACAGGGGAAAAAAAGGGTGAAATTAAAACGGAGAAAATCCGTTATTTTAGAGCACCTAATAACAGTGATATTGAATCATTCGAAAAGGCTAAATCATATTTAGAAAGTAAGTGGGACTACTTTGATGATAAGGGACTTATTCCCACTGAAAAATTCCCTAAGGGCAATGACATGCGCCCACCAAACTACGGAATGGAGCGCTGGTGTGACTTGTTTAACAGTCGACAATTATTAGGCCATTTGGTCTTAATGGATACAATTAGTACTTTAAAACCAGCAATCATAGAAGAGTATGGCCTAGATAAAGCTAAAGCTATAATCACCTACCTTCAGTTTGGTATAGATAAGATAGTCGATTACAACAGCAAGCAAACTCGCTGGATCACACAAAGAGGGGTTGTATCAGGGACCTTTGGCCGTCACGACTACTCGTTAAAATGGACGTATGGTGAAATGATTTATACCGGTCCTTATTCTGGTCCAAGGTGGGGACAAATTCAGGCGGCCAAAGCTTACAGAGAATTGAGTGAACTATTAGCTGGCGTCAACAAAGTCTACGGTGAAAATATCCCTCTGCAAATTATCAATGGCACCGCAGCCCATATCGAAGGGGTTGAAGATAAATCTGTAGATTTGGTGTGTATGGACCCTCCGTACTATGACAACGTTCAGTATGCAGAGCTATCGGATTTCTATTACGTTTGGCAAAAACGAACTTTAAAAGACCTGTACCCTGATGTTTTTTCAATCCGATTAACCAATAAAAGAGATGAGGCTGTAGCAAATCCATCAAGAGATGGTTCCGCCAAGAATGCAAAAGCCGAATATCAAAGGCTCATGCAGGAAATTTTTGAAGAAAGCCGCAGGGTTGTAAAAGATAACGGCGTGATGACGCTAATGTTCACCCACAAGGCACAAGACGCTTGGGAGACATTAACTAGATCTTTAATTGAAGCAGGCTGGGTAATAACAGCATCATTCCCAGTGGAATCTGAATTTGGTTATTCAACTCATCAACTAAATTTAGCTGCCGCTGCAAGCTCAATATTTATCACCTGCCGAAAACGCCAAGAAGAGCAAACACAAGCTGCTTTCTGGTCTGGCTTAGGCGGCACCGGTGTACAACACCAAATTCGCTCTGCTGTAGAAGCAGGCCTTGATGAATTTAGACCACTAAAACTCAACGCCGTTGACCAGATGATTGCCTGTTACGGTCGCGCCCTGCAGGTATTAAGTGAAAACTGGCCAGTAATGGATGGCGATGAAGAGGTATCACCTATTCGCGCCATGAACGAAGCCAGCCGAGTCGTCGCAGAACACCAGATAAAAGTGATTACGGATGGCAATATCTCAGTTGACGACTTGGATACTGAAACGGCCATGGCTCTCACCATGTACGGTATCTGGGGGCATAACGAGGCTTCCTTTACCGAAGTATTAAACCTGTCGCGCTCGCTCAATATTAGCCTCGAAACCCGCACCGGAGGTTACGGCATTGAAGGCCGCATTGTGGGTATCAACACCGAGATCAGCGGTCGTACTGCCGTTGCCGGTCAAGCTGCCGAGGACAAAGGCTACGCCGCACCATTAGTGAAAAAAGGCTCCAAGCTGCGTTTGGCTAAACCGCAAGAGCGCAGTGCTCGACGGGTTGCTAAACCACAATCAGATTGGGATGTACTGCATGGCTTGTTACTGAAATTCCGCGAAGGTGATGTACCAGTGGCACGCGCTTATTTGGATGAACAACGTGAAGGCAATGACAACATCATTCTCGACTTGCTTGAGGTTTGGGGAGAGGAAGCCGAAACGCCAGAAGCACGTAACGAAGCCCGAGCACTATTGTTTGGCTTAAGACAACAATAAGACAGGTTTGGAAGGAGCTAAGCGTCGAATGGGGCTGAAAGATTTTAACTGGGAATACAGTTATAAAACATCTCAGGTGAGAGCACCGGGAGAGCCTGCCGTAGATATTCTGCGGGAATTCTATGTGCCTTTGTTGCAACGTATTGTTCGCTATGACCGGGTAGCTGGTTTCTTCCGTTCATCGTCGCTTGCCCTTGCCAGTCGAGGCATGACCTCTTTTGTTAATCGCGATGGCAAAATGCGCCTGATTGCTGGCGTCGACATGACACCTAAAGATGTGCAAGCCATTATCAACGGTCAGCACGCCATTCTTGAATCGCATCTTGAGCAGGAGCTTACCGGCAAAGAGCAATGGCCAGAAGAGGCTGAGCGTGGTGTGGAGTTACTTTCTTGGATGGTTGCCCATGGCCACTTGGAAATAAAAG
>NZ_LWGJ01001027.1:0-15207 GCF_001635845.1 Oleiphilus sp. HI0132
ATTTTGATTCAAGTTGTTGATATGTATCAAAAAATCTAGTCATGAATCTGATTAATGAATTGGGCAATAATTGTTTTAAATCTTAACTCTTTTTCTTCAAGGCTTCCTGTATGGAGGCCTTTATCCTGAGCGAAGTGCTCGTATACCCCTTCACCGAACTCGCCGTAAGCTTGTTTAATCCACTTATGTAAAAAGTAGTTTTCTTGCTTTTCCAAAGCTTCCTGACTAATAGCTTGGTCGCGATATGCAAGTACGTGATCAGCCAGTTCAGTAATACCTTTGCGCTTTATTGCGCTGGTTAAAAATATATCTTTAACATTTGCTTGCTTTTTATCACCGGCATTTTCTACATAAATACTGGCTAATTTTAGACTCGATTTAAGCAAGTGCAGACTTTTTTTCGCTAAATTATCTTCATCACATTTATTGATGATAAAGGTGTCCGGGACTTCCATGATTCCGGCTTTCATAAACTGAACCTGATCGCCAGCCAATGGCTGCATTACCAGGCAGGTATGGTCGCTAAGTTTCTGAACTTCAATCTCACTTTGGCCGATACCGACCGTTTCAATGATGATCAGATCAAAAATTTTTCTTAGCAAGCGCGTTACGTGGAAGGTTTGCTTACTCATTCCACCCAAGTCTTGCTGCGAGGCTTGAGATCGGAAAAATAGTCGCTTGTCTTTTACCGGGAAAATTGTCCGTGTCCGGTCGCCGAGCAGGGCGCCGCCAGACTCATGGCTAGAAGGGTCTATCGCCAAGACAGCGATCGACATGTCCGAACGCTCTTTAAGCAGCGTTAAGCAAAGCTCGCCGATTAAACTCGACTTACCTGCACCGGGCGTACCGGTAATACCCAAGACCATACCTTGTTTGTCGTTACCAGATTGCTTCTTTTCTAGATAAGAGACAATCTGGTGCCGAGTGACAAAGTTCTGCGTGGTATTTCGCTCAAAGACCGAAATTAGTTGGGCAATTGGCCACTTCTCTAGATTGGCTGCTTGCTCTAACTGCTGCGCGACTTTCTCAGGTAGCTCTGACTGCATTTGTGCAGTCAGTTGATCAAGCGCAAGATCAGGCTTAGTTTGCTTTTTGTGCATTAATGACGTCCATGATCTCGTTCATCACTGCCATTAGGTCAAAATCTTTTGGCGTGAAAATGCGCTTAACACCCTTGCTTTGAAGTGATTCAAAGTCTGGTGTTGGAATAATGCCGCCCAGAATGACAGGAATCGCATCCTTGGCATTATTGTTTTCTAACTCTTCAAATAACTGATCAATAATCTCGTTGTGAGAACCAGAAAGCAATGAAATACCGATCACATCGACGTTTTCTTCCAAAGCCGATTGCACGATATCTGCAGCACTTAAGCGAATACCGAAGTAGATAACATCGAAGCCTGCATGACGCGCTGCAACAGCAATCATTTCAGCACCATTTGAGTGGCCATCAAGGCCCGGCTTGCCAACGACGATACGAGGGCGATAGCCATTCGTTTCGATGAATTGCTCAACTTTAGCTCGAACCTGTTCCAGGGTATCTGACTCGATTGTCAGCGCCTGACCATCAACACCTGTTGGTGGACGGAATTCGCCGAAGGCTTCACGTAAGGTATCTGACCATTCGCCCGTGGTTACGCGCGCTTTTGCACATTCAATAGAGGCTGCCATCATATTTTCGCCATTTTTTGCGGCTTCAGCCAAGGCTTTTAGAGAAGCTTCTACACGGGCGGCATCGCGGCTGGTTCGTGTATTGTTTAAGGCATCAATGGTTTTCTGAGCAGCTTCAGCGTCGACCATAAATATACCGCCGTCACTGTCTCCAACGAGTGGTGATTCAATACCGTCTGTCCACTTGTTCTTACCGACCACAACTTGCTCGCCTTGAGCCAGCTTGCTCATTCGCTCGCCTTGAGAAGAAACAAGAGAAGACTTCATATAACCGGTCTTGATAGCTTCAACACAACCGCCCATATCTAGAATCTTATTAATTTCTGCAAAGGCTTGCTCTTTTAGCTCAGCTACTTTTGATTCGATAACCTTAGAGCCTTCGAATAGGTCAGGGTACTCAAGCAAGTCAGTTTCATAAGCCATAACTTGCTGAAGACGCAGTGACCACTGCTGATCCCAAGGGCGCGGAAGGGATAGAGCTTCGTTCCAGGCAGGTAGCTGAAGTGCGCGACAACGTGCGTTACGGCTAAGTGTCACGCCTAATGTTTCGATCAGAATACGCCATGCATTGTTTTCTGGCTGTTCTTCAGTCAAACCCAAAGAGTTAACCTGAACACCGTAACGGAAGCGACGGTATTTAGGGTTCTTAACACCGTAACGTTCACTGGTGATCTCATCCCACATTTCGCCAAATGCGCGCATTTTGCAGGTCTCTTCTACAAAGCGCATACCAGCGTTTACAAAGTAAGAAATTCGGCCAACGCAACGCTCAAACTCTTCTTCATTGAAGCAGTCACGTTCTTTGATTGCATCCAGAATTGTAATTGCTGTTGTCAGAGCGAAAGCGAGTTCTTGAACAGGCGTCGCGCCGGCTTCTTGAAGGTGATATGAGCAAATGTTTGAAGCATTCCATGAAGGAATGTTGTGCAAGCAGTATTCATACATGTCGACGATAATGCGAATAGAATCTTCTGGTGGGAATATGTAGGTACCACGTGCCAGGTACTCTTTGATCAAGTCATTTTGAGTCGTGCCTTTAAGCTGGCTAATATCTATGCCACGCTCTTCAGCTAAAGCAACATACAAAGATAATAACCACATGGATGTACCATTGATGGTCATCGAGGTGTTCATTTCCTCTAAAGGAATGTTATCGAATAGTACTGCCATGTCATCGAGTGAATTGATCGGCACGCCGACCTTGCCAATCTCGGGTTTCGCAATATCATGATCGGAGCTGTAACCACATTGCGTGGGGAGATCCATTGCAATACTTAAACCCGTCTGGCCTTTTGCCAGGTTATTACGGTAAAGCTCATTGGAGGCCCAAACATTGGTGTGTCCGGCGTAGGTTCTGAAAATCCACGGACGGTCTTTGCTCGGCTTATCTTCTTTATCGTAGATCAGATGCGCTTTATTTTGCTCACTCATGTTACTTCATTCCGATGTGGGTCGATTCCGAGAGTACTTGAGGCTCTGTCCTCGACACTGCATGTCGCTAGTTCAATGTTTATTAGAGATCGGTCAAAGCGTCTTTCAATAGGAAAGTTTTTGAATGATCTCTTTTAGGGTTTGCTTAGCCAGCACAACAGCTTGGCTGGCTGAGAATCAAATCGCAATCTACGCTGCGTTCTCGATTAGGGTTCTGGCAATTACTTTCAGTGCAAGAGTCTCTTCAGCACCTTCAAAGATAGAGAGTACGCGGGCATCAATCCAGTAACGGCTCACTGCTGATTCTTCTGCATAGCCCATACCTCCGTGAATCTGCAATGCCTCACGTGTTAGCCACTCAGAAGACTTACAAGCAAATAGTTTCACTAGGCTGGCTTCCATCTGGCCTTTGCCTTCATCCATCAAACGGCCTACGGCGTAGGTAAACTGGCGCGAAGCGGTCATCAAGGTCGCCATGCGAGATAGTTTGCTTAGGGTAAGCTGGTATTCACCCACAGGCTGGCCAAATACTTTACGTTCTTGTGAGTAGCTGATCGCACGCTCATAAGCGGCTTGCATGAGGCCATTTGCACGTGCAGCAGTTTGGATACGTCCACCAGAGAAACCTGCCATCGTGTAATAGAAGCCTTTACCCAGGCCTTCTTCACCACCTAACAAGTGGCTGTCTGGAACAAAGACATTATCGAAGAATACGTCGAAAGAGTGCATGCCTCGGTAACCGATTGTTGGGATTGCTTTCCCGCTTAGCTTACCGCCACCTTCTTGCTCGTATTCAAAATCATGGCCGTCGAAAGAAGGTTTTTCAACTAGGAACATGCTTAAGCCTTTGTGGCCCAAGCCTGGATCAGGGTTAGTACGCGCTAGTGTTAACAAAACGCCAGCTTTACCGCCAAAAGTACACCATGTTTTCGCGCCGTTAAGTACCCAACCACCGTCAACTTTTTCAGCTTTTAGTTTCATGCCTGCAACGTCAGAACCAAAATCTGGCTCGGTAATGGCAACTGCGCAGGATGGGTCAGCCCAAGCTAGCTTTGGCAGCCAATATTGTTTCTGTTCTTCAGTACCACCGGCCATGAGAGCTTTAGAAAGAATCTCAGGACGTGTAATCAAACTACCTGCTGCGGCTAAAGAGCCACGAGACAGTTCTTCAGTTACAACGATCATGCCCATGTTATCTTCACGGTCGTCTGGCTGTAAGCCGTCGTAGCGCTCTGGAATAGACAAACCGAAACAGCCCATTTCAACCAATGGCTTTAGAATTTCATCAGGAACCATCAAATCTTCGCGATGAATATGCTCTGCTTTTGGCATGACAACGTCTGTTGCAAAGCGCTGGAATGATTCACGCATGATTTCTTTATCTTCATCAAGTAAAGGATCAGTTGTGCAGCCATCTTGACCTAGCATGATTTTACCAAGCTCAACAAGTTTAGCAGTTTGCAGGTAGGTGTCGCAGAAATCCACAACAGCATCGTTGTCAAAGCTTTCAGCAAACTGTTCTTTAGACAAACCAAACTCTCTGGGTTTGGTGGCTAGACGAGCTTTAGTGCTTTGTACGGCTTCAGCACAGAACATCAATGCAATCGTTTCTTCGAGGTAGAGTTCTTCTTGTTCGCCTTTAGAGGCTCTGATTTTTTCAGCGTAATCACAGATTGAGCTAGCGGCTGCAATTTCAGCAGAAGCGTAGGCGAGGTCATAGGATACAACCTGGTATTCGTCTAATTTATGCCCGGAAAGGCGGCCCGTTTCGTTCAAGCACAGGTGCTTGATATGGCTTAGAGAAGTGTTGAGGGCATTCTGCGCGTGGCTGACGACAGCGCGTGCGTTCGAGATTAGCGTTGATGCTTGTCCAGACAAAGGGGAATCTCCTAATGTAAATACGTAGAAAAAAATCTAAAAAAATGGGTGTTAACTATAATTAACCGGCCATAATATAGGAAAAAAAAGGGTAAAAAAAGCTTTTGGCTGAGGCTATATTTTCTTTCGAATGAATTTAGCTGGTTAGTTGGGAAAAGTATTTGTTGCCAGGTCTATATCTAATTGGTACTACTTATAAATTAAGCTGGCGTGTGCTGACTTCAGGAAAGTGCATAATATTGGTTTCTACCATGCTCTTTTGCGTAATAAAGTGCAGTATCCGCTTCTTTTACTAACTCGCTTCGGTCATTACGAAAATTTGGTGTCGTGGTTGCACCACCAATGGAGCAGGTAATATTGATGACTTGACCATCTATTTCGAACTCTAAGTCTGATACTGCCTTAAGCATGCGCTTGGCAATATTCTCGGCACCATTTTTGTTTGTATTAGGTAGCAAAACGATAAACTCTTCACCGCCGTAGCGTGCGACGCAGTCAGAAGGTCGGGCAACCTCATCGTTGATCGCTTTGGCTGTTTTCTTCAAACAGTCATCGCCAAACATGTGACCATAGTTATCATTGAGGTTTTTGAAGAAATCCAGGTCAATCATAATGAGACTTAATGGGCAGGACATTCGCGAGCAGCGTTTCCACTCTTTACTGTATTCTTTATCAAAGAACATTCGATTCTTTAGCTGTGTGAGCGGATCTGTGGTGCTTAATTGTTCCATGAGCTCAGCCCTCTCTTCTGCAACCAAGTGATTGGTAATCGCAGACCAGTAGTCGTTATGGCTCGCTTTGGAAGAGGTGAATATGTAAGTCAGGCAGATACTGCATAACAAGGCATACATTAAGTTGCTGGTACTGCCATCATGAATCAAGGCGCCAATCACGGGCAGAAGCATAAAGATAGGGTAGAGAGTCCGGATTTCCGAAGATATGCTCAGTGTACTAGCACCGCCGACAGTGAAGGCGGGGGTAATAATTAAAATAGCGGTTTGCATCACTGTTAAACTGTCATCATAGATAACCCAGGCCGACATGCAGCCCCAATGAAGTGCTGCACCAAGAATAGTGATGACAAGCCATTGATGTAAGACGGGAATGTTAGGTGAGGGGCTACGGTTAAGTATTAATAGATGAGCAATTCGCAAGGCAGCAAATAATATGATTAGCCCCGTGTTTAGATAGAGAAAGCTGGGGTTGACTTGATCAAGGTTGAAGGTAAAAGCCAGAATTACCCAAACACCAAAATAGGTTAATATGCCGCTCTTTGCTCTATTCGTCAGGTCAGCTAAAGCATGGCTTTGCAGTTGTTGATGGTAATGAGGCATTTTTTATTCTGGCCTTCCGGTTTATCTTTATTATTTGCGTCTATATATCTGGCAGTATAAAGCATTCCTTACTAGGGCGTGATAATAATTTTCCCAATATGCTTATTAAGAGACAAGGTTGAAAAAGCTGACTGATAATCGGACAAACTAAAGGATTGAGCAATAACTGCTTGTAGATGACCTTCGCTAAATCCGCGACGAATTGCAGTAATGGCTCTTTGCTTCTGTTGCTCCTGTTCTAGTGTCTGGTCGACCGTATAGCCTTTTAGCGTCAACAAGCGCTTCATCAATACACCTGCGTGAATATCCATGGGCCGCCTGTCGAGCATTCCCTGAATTACAATTCTACCGCCTCGTGTTGAGGCTTTTACCAGGCCATGTGTGCCAGGGCCTGCCACGGCATCAAATACCAGGTCGCTTCCTTTTCCCTGGGTTATGCTCATCACTTCTTCGGCATATTTGAGGTTAGCTTCATCATCTCTGTCTTGGACGATGACATGCGGTGCGCCGAGTTGGCTCAGTATTTCTGCCTTTTCTTGACTAGTTGTGGTGGCTATGGGGTTTGCGCCAATCATGTTGGCGATTTGGGTAGCCGCGATACCCACGGAACTTGATGCTGCGGTGATAACGACATTTTCACCCGGTTTGAGGCCTCCCGCTTCAATCAAGCCTCCCCAGGCAGTGAAGTAGGCCATCCAGATTGCGCCACAGTGTTCATCGGGTACCGAGTCAGGGCTCGGTATGAGCGATGCTTCGTTATAGGCTCCATATTCTGCCAGTGTGCCTTGTGAATGAACATCAAAGCTCATTGGGCATAGGGCCACTTTGTCACCTAGCTTAAAGTTACTTTTACCGTCAGCTGGTAATGCGTCAACAATCCCGGCGGCTTCGAAGCCTAACCTGCTTCCTGGGTTTGGCTTGATAAAGTAGCGGTTTTGACAGAATAGAAGGTCGCCTCGATTCAAACCAATGGAGCGTATTCTTACTCCTACCTGGCCTGGTAACGGGGCTGGTTGATCTTGTTCTATCAGTTCAAGGCTATCCAGGTTTGGTGGAGAGCTTATGCTTAGGGCTTTCATAGTTTGGCTGTTCACGCTAGAAGGGTCGTTAATTTGGTGCAATATTGAAGCTGATGTTGCTCAAAAAAGCTATAGGTTTTTAAAAGACATAAGCAGCTGAAATCACACCTGTAAGAAATAATTCACTAAACTAACACGCCGCCTTAAGAATGTTTGTTCAAACTGGGTTTACAGTAAAAGAATCTTAAGGGGAGTAGCAAGATGCTTGAAGCCGTTTATCAATCGAAGAAAATTTCCAAGGAGCAGCTTTCCGGGCAGATGCTTGGCGTATCAAACCTGATACTGGGAATGAGTGTTGCCATGCCGCGTCTACTTCTTAGCTGGCTAAGTGAATGCGCTGAACAAGAGCGAGTTGCGCCGTTTAATTTGTATTACATGCACGGCTCAGAACATCTACGTAATACGCTTCTTAAACCGTCTTTGTCGGGGAGGATCTCGCCCAGGCCATTATTCTTAAGCGCCTCAGACCGACAAGCGCTGGCTGAGTCAAAAGATGAAGCATGGATGCAGTTTGTACCGACTAATTTTCATCAGGTTGGACGTTTGCTGACTGCCCATATATCACCGGATTGTTTTATGGTGGCAGTCTCAAGTATGGATAAACACGGTTATTTTAGTCTGGGGACTAATGCCGACTATGGCGCGAGTGTCATTCGTAAAGCCAGGCGAGTGGTGGTTGAGGTTAACTCGAATATGCCTAAAACGTTTGGTGAATGTACCATTCATATTTCCGAGATTGATGCACTGGTCGAACATGATGAGGCTCTGTGCGAAACGCAATTATCTGAGCCTGGTCCAATAGACAAGATAATTGCCAGTCAGATTGCAGAACATATCCATGATGAAGATACATTGCAGATGGGAGTTGGTGGTGTGCCAAATGCGGTGCTCGGAATGTTAGATAGCCACCGAAATTTAGGCCTGCACTCTGAGTTGTTTTCGCCCGCGATGGTTAGGTTGATTCAGTGGGGAGTTCTGACCGGTAAGAAAAAATTCTGGATGCAGCACAAGCACGTGTTTACCTTAGCTTTGGGTGACAAAGCGATGTATGACTTTATGGATGATAACCCTTCGATCGTTGGTTATCCTGCTTCCTGGGTGAATAATCCGGCAGTGATCAGTAAGAACAATAATATGGTTTCTGTAAACGCTGCAATCGAAGTTGATTTGACGGGGCAGGTGAATGCAGAGCATATGAATGGTCAGCAGTTTTCAGGCACCGGAGGGCAGTTGGATTTTGTGAGGGGGCTTATATGGCCGAGAATGGCCGTTCTTTTATCGCGCTTCATTCTACAGCAAAAAAAGGTCAGGTGAGTCGAATTGTCCCACGCATAGAGGGTGGGGCTGTGACCGATACCCGTATGGATACGCATTATATTGTGACGGAAAATGGCTGTGTAGATTTAAAGGGTAAATCTTTAAGTGAAAGGGCTGAGCTACTAATACAGCTGGCGCATCCCAGGTTTCAGCAAGAGTTGATCGATAGTGCCCGAGCAATGGGGGCTTTGGGAAAAAGTGGGCGAAAGTTGCCCGGTGCAGAAATTGCTTCATAGTTAAAGAGAGGGACGCTTTTATGACTTGGGTCATTGAGGATTATTCCTTTCTAGTATTACAATCGAATAGAAATATCTCTGACATAAAAGTGTCTTAATATGCCAAGGATATGTTTTGTTAAACCCAGTGATGAGGATAGGGAATTGAATACAGATTTTTTGAAAGATCTAAACGAAAAAGCAAAGGAATCACTGGCGCCTATGAGTAAAGTTGGTGAGTTAATGACCAGCTCTATGCAGGAAACCTTCAAAGCACAAATGGAGTCGGCGAAAAAATATTCAGACTTTGCATCGGCCCGTTTTAAAGCATTTACCGAAGTAAAGGACCCTGAGTCTTTACAGGATTTCTTTAAAGAGCAGATGGAAGCTTTTGGCGAGCTAAACGAGCAGATGATGACTGATATTCAAGCACTTAGCGATGCTGGAAGTAAGTTTCGTGAAGAGTTGGAAGAAATTATGAAGTCGGCTTCAGAGCCCAAAACTGAAGCAAAACCAGCTGCTAAAGCGACAAGTAAAGCAAAGTAGTGGTATGACAATGAAGGCCAGTACTACTTAGCAGTTCTGGCCGTTCATGACTTTTTTCGCAGGCACTTTCTCCATACCGCTATCTATACCTCTAGATTGGGTATTTAGCCCTTTTGGCTGCCTGTTCTATAAGAATAATTAGGAACACGCTCTTATGACGAAAAACCTTTTTGATAATCCCTATTGGAAAATGAGTGCCAAGGCAATGGAAGAAAGCCAGCGCGCTTTAACTTACCTTTCAACTCAATTGAATGAAGAGCATGGTAGCTTGCAGGCTGTTGCCAGTGATGCTACAGAGTCTTATCTAAAGTATGTCCAAGAGGTTGTAAAGCATCCTTGGGAAACGACAAAGCAAACGGCAGACTTGGGCAAGAATTACTTTCGTGTCGTTAAGTCGGCTTTATCGCAGGTTGCGGGTCGAGAGGTTGAGCCGGTCGTTGAGGCGGAAAAAGGAGATTTTCGATTTAGTGATGAAGGCTGGGTTGAAAACGCTTATTTTAACTTTATCAAGCAAGCTTATTTGGTGACCGGTCGTGCATGGTTAGATAGCATTAATTCTATGCCAGGCCTTGATGATAAAACGCGTAGCAGAGCAGAGTTTTTTGTCAGGCAGCTCGTTAATGCCGCATCACCTTCAAACTACATTCCTACAAACCCAGAGCTTTTAAGTCTTACGATTAAAACTCGCGGTGCCAATCTGGTGCAGGGCTTTGAGCGCTTTGTAAAAGACTTGGAAAAAAGTGCTGATACCTTAAAAATCACCATGACGGATGATGAGGCCTTTCAGCTAGGTGAAAATATTGCGACCACCAAAGGAAAGGTTGTTTATCGTTGCGAGTTGTTTGAGTTGATTCAATACTCTCCGCTTACCGATAAAATCACTGAGACGCCTTTGCTGATCATTCCACCTTTCGTCAATAAATTCTATATTCTCGATTTATCAGAAAAGAATTCCCTCGTGCGATGGGCGGTAGAGCAGGGGCAGACCGTCTTTATGGTGTCTTGGTTGAACCCGACTGAAAAAGAGCGGAATATCGGTTTCGACCGCTATGTCACCGACGGTGCATTACATGCTCTAGAAGTGGTTGAAAAACAAACGGGGATCCGTGAAATCAATGCGGCGGCCTATTGTATTGGCGGCACCTTATTAATGACTACGCTAGCCTATATGGCTGCGCGTAAGCTAAAGCCTCGTGTTAAGTCAGCAACGCTTTTTACGACCTTGACAGATTTCTCTGATCCGGGAGATATTGGTGTATTTATCGATGACCATACGATTAAAGCGATAGAACATCAGAATAATCAAAAAGGCTACTTCGATGGCAGAGTGATGGCGGTTTCATTCAGCAAACTGCGTGAGAACTCTCTGTATTGGAATTACTATATCCAGAACTATCTAAAGGGTGAGTCTCCGACGCCTTTTGATCTTTTATACTGGAACTCCGATAGTACTAATATCACCGGTGCTTGTCATAACGAGATGCTGCGAAAATTCTATATGGAAAATCGTTTGGTTAAACCAGGTGCTTATGCGGTCAATGGCACCAAAATAGACTTGTCCAAAATAGAAGTACCTTTGTATTTTATCAGTACCCATCAAGATCATATTGCCAAGTGGCGTGTTACCTATGAAGGTGCCAAAATCTGCAAAGACAACGCAACCTTTGTGCTGGGTGAGTCCGGTCATATAGCGGGTATTGTTAACCCTCCAGCGAAGAAGAAGTATTCTTACTGGACGAATGAGAATATTGTTGACGATGCGGATGAGTGGCTCGCGGCGAGTGAGCACCATAAAGGCAGTTGGTGGACACATTGGAACGACTGGCTCCAGCCCTATAAAGGCGAAGAGATCGAAGCTCGTTTGCCCGAAGCAGGAAAGCTTGAAGTCTTATGTGATGCCCCTGGTACCTATGTAAAACGTAAGCTTGGTGTGATGAACTGATAGAAGAAACTATCGTTCTAGGGCAGGCTTTTGTTTTTAATAAAACGCTGCCATTCTAGCAAGGCTTGTTGGAAGTCAAGTAAACCACATTCTGCCTGGAGCTCCTGGTCATATAATTCTGTATTTTCAGGAAGCTCTTCGTAGACCTCATAACCGAGAGCGTTCGCAAGAACTTCTGCTCCCACTTTGTCTAACCTGAGTTGAAATTCAGAGCCTTGAAAGTGGTATTGAGTGATTTGTCCTTTTTCCACTTTGTCTATTATTGTTAAACCTCGTCAATTGCGACGATAGTCTTTAGCTCCATATTGAAGTAAGTAGCGATAGCTTCATGGCCGCTAGAAAATAGGGCTTGCGGCTGGGAACTCTCATCAAACAAAAACTCGTAATCCAATTTTGGCCTCTGTTGTTTGATTAAAACATTTCCAAATCACCATCTTCAACCAGGTGCTCTACAATTTGATCGTTTTCAGTAAACTTTTCAGGTGACCAGCTAAGGTTGAAGATAAGGCGTTGATAGATGGTGATTTCATCAAAGCGGAATTTAGGGTCGATCAGCTTAAACTTAAAGCATAGTTGAGGCTCGGTTGAACCAAAGGACATATGTTTTTGAGAGTGGTTTACCAGCGTTGGGACATAAATACGATTGCCTTCTAAACTCTCAACGGAAGAGAAGTAGCAAGAGCGTGCTTTACCCCAAATCAGGTTGGTGGCTTCGTTGAGAATCGAGTTAATATCATTGCGATTCGGACGCATTGAATGAATGGCAGTTGCGTCAGAGCGAATTAAATCAGTGATTTCCTTTTCAGTGGTCTGCAGCATCATATAACCACGGCACCAGTCACTTTCCAAAGGAATCAGTGTGAACAATTCACCATAGATTAATTGGTCTTTTACCAGGTAGGGGTAATCACAATGAACTTTTACCCCGGGGATCAGGCTTTCAAATACTTGAGTAGAGATCTCCTGAAAGCCCTTGGCCAACTCCAGAGGGTAATACATGCTACAAATATACTCGTTGATCAAACCGTTAAGTTGGTCAATGTTGTTGTTTTCATAGCTGCCAGCAATCGCTTGAAGGACTTCAGGAGAAAGTTCTTTACGCGTTACTCTGCGTAAAAATATCGGTAGTTCAGGACGTTTGCGGTGAATCTGGAGGCACAAATCTCAACCACTTACGCCACTACTATCAGGCGCTTCGGTCAGGAATACACTGCCCAGGTCGAGATTTGACGACAGGACTTCGTCAAACTCACTCGACGCCCCTTCGAGACCGATATGGTCGTCCTCGGTTTTGACTCTTAAACCAACCAAATTATTTTCAATGCAAACATCTTTTAACAAGGTCAATGACGTTTTTTCGAACTCGTGTACAAGTACTTTACTGACAATTTTTGTGTCCTTGCTCATCCATACCTCGTTTAAAACGGACCTGAGAATTAACAAATTTGAAACTGCATTTGATGCTACAACAGTATAGTGTACAAATAAGGCTAGCGAGTAAAATTATCAGATTGAGCCGCTTGTGCTCGAACTTGAGTGTGCTACCTTATATGCTATTAACCAGGAGTCGCTTAAGTACATAGATAATAAAAAGGAAAAATTATGAAAAGTATAATGTTGATGGTCCTATGCGGCTTTTTGGCTTCATTCAGTGCTATCGCTTCTGAAGGCCTGGTATCACTTGAAAGCCCGTATACAGTGAAGAAAACTGCCGACCGATTTGAATCAATTATTCTGGCGAAAGGTCTAAGTTTGTTTGCAAGAATTGATCACAAGGAAAATGCGGAAAGCGTTAATTTGGCTATGCCCGAGACGGAGCTTATTCTTTTTGGTAACCCAAAGGTAGGAACACCTCTAATGAACTGCGCGCCAGCGGTAGCAATCGATTTACCGCAGAAAGTAATGATTCAAAAGGATAATGATAATAAGGTCAGAATTTCATACAACAATCCGGAGTATTTACAGAAGCGTCACGATATTCAAGGTTGTGACCAAGTCATATCTAAAATCGCCGCAGTACTGAATAAGCTGAGTACCGCAGCAATTAGTCAATAATTTAGCCAGCAAACATAACAACCGCTTCGCCTTCGATCACGGTTTCTCCCTGATCGTTTACACAGAGGGTGCTAAGCGTAATGATGGGCTTATCATTACGTATGTTGATAATCTCTACTGTTGCAGTGACTTCCTGATTAATAAATATTGGTTTCTTGAATTTTAAGTCCTGCCCCAAGTAAATGGTACCTTCTCCGGGCAGGTGTTTTCCTAACAAACCAGAAAAAAGGCTTGAAACAAGCATCCCGTGGACTATTTGTTTACCAAATGGTGTCTTGGCTGCATAGTCGGCGTCAAGGTGGACCGGGTTGAAGTCAAGTGATAACTCTGCAAAAGCATTTACTTCTGCTTCAGAAAAACGTTTGCTGATACTTGCGCTTTGGCCAAGACTAACTTTCGACATACTTGTTTTATTCCCTTAATGCTTGTTGTGAGTGATGAGCCGGTAGTGACTAGCTCGATATTAGTTTGTCTACATTAAAAAAAGGTGACACTGATAGACGTCAAGCCAAGGGTATTTAGCCAATAATATTTTCTTTGAATTGTCGTTGGATTTCTTCGACTAGCTCGCGATTTTTAATTAGTGCATCAACGCATTCCCTATCCAGCTTAGTGCCAGCCATGGCGTCAATTTTTGCGAAAGCATCATCGTTTGACCAAGCTTTTTTATAAGGTCTCTCACTGGTTAGTGCGTCAAAGACATCGGCTACTGCGACAATTCTTGCCTCGATAGGGATATCTTGGGCAACTAGCCCATCAGGGTAGCCGGAACCGTCGTAGGCTTCGTGATGGTGGTGGGCGATATTTTTCAGAATGTCGATGTAGTTGAGGCTATCTAGGCTGAAGTTTTCTAACAGCGTATCGATTAGCTCCTTGCCTTTCTCTGCGTGAGATTTCATGATCTCGAATTCTTGATCATCTAACTTTCCTGGCTTTAAGAGTACAGAGTCGGGAATACTAATCTTGCCAATATCATGCAAAGGTGAGAACAGGAAAATATGCTCGACAAACTGGTCGTCAAAACCATATTTATGCGCCAGCTCGTCAGCGATTAGTCTTGAAAATCGGGACATTCGGTCGATGTGCATTGCTGTTTCAGGGTCACGATGGTGAGTGAAATTCATGGCGCTTCTGACAGTTGCTTGTAAGGTACCTACCACATCTTGTTCATGGGATACCAGAAGAACGAGCATGTGAGCTGTCATATCCAGGTCTACCAAGGTGCTTTCTTCAAAGACGTTTTTTTCGAAGGAGTTAAAAAATATAAAGCCGATAAATTGCCCATCTTGATACATTGGAAATGTATAGCTAGAGCCGAAATGACTCTTTTCTAATACTCTCGTATGGGTATTCTGGCCGTCAGAAAAAATTTCCATATTGTTTACGACTCGTGGATTCCCACTCTTGATTATCTCTATCAGGGAAGGGGCATCGCTTAAACTTGCTTGATAGTGAGTCAAAGGGCTTTCGTGTTCGCTGCTCCAAGCAAAGGTTTTAAGGGTATCGGTTTTCGCATCAAACAAGGCGACGGCGATACGGTCAATATAGTGATGCTGATGTTTTAAGTGCCCATGGAGTAGCCGCAACTTTTCAAGTAAAGGGCTACTGGAGCCTAATTTCTTTAAGGGGTCTTGGTGACTGTATACGCTTGGTTTGTCCATGTTTCATCTTTAGCTCGTTCAAGTCGTTAGTTCTAGTATAGACGAGCTGGGTCAAGCGAAAAGCAAAAAACTAAATTG
>NZ_LWGJ01001028.1:0-7673 GCF_001635845.1 Oleiphilus sp. HI0132
CCGTCTGCATAGAGCCGCTTTCTATTATATTTACGCCCACTAAATCCTGTTTCTGGATCTCTTTAGTTGTAATGGGATAACCAAATAAGAAACGTCTTGAAGTTATCCCTTCTTTCGTGACTGTTACTTTGAGCGACTTGAATAATTGATAAATTCCAAGAAGCATGATCGTGTCACCGACGAAGAAGCAGAGGAAGGCTGGGAATATATCTCCACTCATAAAAATGAATGCACTAGCGACAGAAAAAATAAACCCTACTAAGCTGAATACAATTCCTAACCTATTGCGAGTAAGAGAAGGAAAGTTTAATGATATACCCCCGGCGATAGGTTGAATGTCCACGATAGAATTCACACCTTCTTCAGCTTCACGAACGGTATCTACGTGCTCTTCAGTAGAGAAGTTATGGCTTCTTGATTCTTCACTAGTTCTGAAAACAGGAATGACATAAGCCCTATCAAATTCGCTTTCGTTATCCACGGCAACAATATGGGCTCTCCAGGAGATATATTGATCCTTCTTGTCCGTATCACTTTCTGGTAAGCCTTCAGGAACGTCAAAACGAAAAGCTACTTTCGTACCTTTAGCGCTCATTTTTGTATGGCAGATTCCTTCATTTTGCCATACAGGCCTTTCCTGTCTCTTTCGATCACTCCCCGTTCCTGTTGTATAGCTTTTCACGCAACTGAGGACTACTTTGAATTGTTGTTCCCTCGTATAGGATATTCCTACATCAATCTCCGCACCAACATGTCCCCCAATAGAGCCTGGAAATGGATCAAGGACTAAAGGAATTGCACCATATTTCTTCCATTTCAGAAGCTCTTTAATGGCTGTGTAAAATATAAATAAACCAATTACAGGGAAGAGTAGAAAGAAATAGGTAAATGGCTCAGCTTCCGCTTTTCTCCAGATTTCATCATCAAATATGATCGCTGGGAACGTCAGTCCATTCCAAACAACTGCAAATACCCAAATAACATATAAAGCAGTTTTAGACTCAGAAAGAATAATATTATCTTTCCACTTATTATTAGTTAACCAGGGGGGCATATTTGACATACTCCGAAACGTTAGGTGTTCTTGAGAAATGCTTTTATTTCCTCAGTCATTTCTTGAGTTTTCGAATTGAGGTCTTGCTGTAGCGAGGCCATATGCGCTTTCATTAGATTCAGATATTCTTCTCTCACAAGTGAATCAATACCTACATAATCACCTTTCATCACAATTTCTTTAGCTGCTAAAATCAAAGGTGTATCCATCACACCTTGATAACGAGTATCAGCTAGAGTGGTCTTAATAGCAGTTCTAAGAGCCTCCATCCCCCCTTTGAGTCCTTCAGGTGAAGAGGAAAGCCAAAAACCGAGTCTGTACTGGCAAGGGGCAAAGCCCATTCCTGCACAATTAGAAAACCTTTCCATCGTTTCAGTGGCTAACTCTTTGAGATTCGCGTCCCCAATGAAGCTAGTATTCTCGCCTAGTAAGGAAAAGTCAGTTGATAGTTTCGTGGTGAGATTATCTTCTGCAATATAAAAGTCAGCAGGCCAATAACCTGAGTTAGCTGCTGCTTGCAAGAGCTTTCGAGCACTATTATCCGCTTTCTCGTTATTGTCTTTTCCGAACAATAAAATCAATGCATTGTTAACCAGCACTTCTATTTCTGTATCCCCAGATGCAAATCGGTTTATCCAGTAATGCGGTCCTTTATCAACAATGTATGGAATTCCTACCATTTGATCCAAATTTGGCGAACCAGGTGTTGTATGGTCCATTCCGATTGCCAAGAGCAACATTTCTTTAATACCAGTAGCATTATCTAGATTGAAACCAAAGATTTCTTGTACCTTATCGAAGGTTACTTCAGGACTTCCTTTAACGCTCTGATAATCAATAGAGCCATCAGAGAAGACCTTTTCATTATCACCAGCCATCACCGAAGAGGTTGCTGAACAAATAGCAAGTAGTGACGCTATACCAAGAGTTTTTAATTTCATTTGTACTTCACCTCATCTTTAAGCTCTGTAATGACCCAGCCACAAGAAAGGGTTGAAAAGCTCATTTTTACTTTGCGTTTTGTAGTGTTTGTCCAGTCTGTACATGTAGGCGTTACTGAATACTCTAAAGAGGCATATTGAGTGTTCAGCCCCGTTTTCTTTGAGGACTCAAGTTTCAAATCTTCGCATCTGGCGTTGTTAGTCAGCGTATCGATAAACCGTTGAGATTCATGAGCCACTTCATGACGTAAGTCTTTTGCTAACCGTACAACCGTTTGATCCATGATCTCAATAAGCTCTTCTGACCAGTAACCTGATAACTGCTTTCTGTTCATCCCTGTTTTTAGATGATCTTGATAGAAGTGCATGTAATTATCTGCACTCTCAAGAGTTCCAGCACCTTCTGAACAATGCGTTGGTTTTTCAGCTTGTCCAGCCACACATAAGCTAGAACATATAGCCAGCAAGCTTCCGGCAATAAAACTCGTTTTCTTCATTTTTTAATTTCCCCCGAAGTAACCCTTGCGCTCGACCTTTAGTTCTCTCCAAATCGGCATCAACTTGGCGATTAGTGCGTCTCTATCTTTTATCGCTCGGATCTTAATAATTGGTTGGTCTTGATCGTTGGTTTCAAGTATTAACGTTGATAAGCCAAATAGGGCCATTACCCCGGCTGAAGGTGACTTAATGTCAATTATGTCACTGATTTCACAGTACAAATCCTTCCTGAAAACGCTCGTAATCCCTTTACTTTCTTTGATCTTATTCTTTGTGACTTGCGTGTATTCGTACTTTGTATGTAAGTAAGGTAGAGCCATACTGATGAAAGCTATGAACAATAGCCCGTTAACAATCCAGGGAACGGATGCTGTCACTATTGAAGAGAATCCTTCATTTAAACCTTGTGACCACATCACCTGAAAAACGAGCGCACAAATTATTGCCGCTCCCCAGAAGATGAACGTAAAGAGGTTTGTCCATTGAGATGGGCTTCCCTCCCATATAATCGTTTCATCATCATATTCCGGTGTGGACTTAGACTCTGGGTGAATGGATTGCTGTTCTTTGTATATTCCTTCGGATGATTCACTCATGATTATGCCGCTAATATTTCCGCTAATTGAATGTGATTCAGGAGAGATCGGTGATCACTGATGTTTACGTGCATATCTAACGGCCCATTACTTCCATTCGACAAAAACTGAACATGCTTAGAAATGCTTTCACTCGTTAAGCATTCGTACTTTTCACTTGGAGACTGATCCACAATGATTACGATATTTAAGCTGCTTTCAATAGATTTAACCTGGTTCCAAATAGCCTGTTGATCTTTCGCTTCATCAAAGTGATCGAGTATTAGGAGGGATGTTGTATTTGCTGTAGGGATCTTATGATTACCTTTACATTCAACTAGAGAGAACGTATTCAGTTGCTCAAGCAGATTGTATGTTTCCCGTTCTACAAAGTTTTTCCCGTGATCGGTGATCCTAAATATTTCCATAACGGGGTCCTAAGGATTTTGCCTCCATATATCGCAAAACCCTCTGAAGCTCCCGTCTGCCGTGGCCTGTAGAGGGCTATTAATTTCTAATTCACCAAAAATTTGTTATCTTCTTTGACCTTTAGGTCAAAGAATGAGCAGAGACAAACGGCTATCAATTCTCACTGCCGCGGAAATCGAGGATTTATACAGCGTTCCTTCCTTCAACGAGTCTTATCAGCGGTTTTACTTCGCGCTAAATGATAAAGAACTTGCGGAGCTATCCAGAATACGGCAACGCAAGTACCGTTGTGTTGCCGTTGCATTGTTGGGCTACTTCAAATGCAAACCGATCCTGCTCAACCCGAGTTATAAATCCATGCAGGATGACTTGGCATTTATTGCGCGATTTCACTTTAAAGACCTCAAGTTTCGGCGCTTTAGTTTGAAAGCGGACCAAAAATCCCGCATCTATGAGCGTGTTTTATCAATTGCTGGAGTCAACAGCTGGAAAGATAAGCAACATCAACCCCGGCTTGTTGAACATTTGCTGGTCTGCGCTGAAAGCTGGGTGGCACCCCGCGCACTCTTTGACGCAGCAATCGAGTACCTGGCCCACCAGAAGATCGCCATTCCTGCCTATAGTACCCTGCAGAAGATCGTCAGTCAGGTGATTAATCAACATCAGCAACGATTGTATGATCAGATCAATGCCGCTTGCAGCCAAAGCTTAAAGAATATGCTGCAGACACTGGTTTCCGATGAAGACCACTTTACATTGAAGCAGCTGCGCGGGAGCGCTCGCAACTTCACCGGTACCGAGCTGCAGAAAGAGCTGGCGGTGTATAACCATATTCAACCGCTAATGGAGGATGTGACGACTGTACTCGACTCGCTTTCTCTGTCCCAGAAAAACCAGCATCACTATGCCGAACGGGTTGATTATTACGGTGCTAAACTTAAGCGTCAGTCGCCTGCTAACCAATGCTTGTACCTGCTGTGCTATCTGCAGTCTCGGTACCAGCAGGGCTTGGAGCGCATTGCGGAAGGGTTCATCCATCACACTCGACAGGTGAAGCAACGAGCGCATCAGATGGCGCAGGAACGGGTTTATCAAGACTGGCAAAAGGCAGCCCGCAACGTGAGTAAAGCCGCTGAGATCCTGCACCTGTTCGTGGATGACCGCATCGACCCTAATACTTCCTTCCACGCGGTACAGCAACAGGCTTTCCAGTTTCTCAGTGCCAACGACCTGAACTCGGTCTGCCGATACCTGAGCAATCAGAAACAGTCAGCGGAGGAAGCGTTCTGGCAACACCTGGACACGGAATCCACATTGCGAACCGGCCTGTTACGGTCGCTCTTTTGCTGTCTGCGCATGGAAGGCACCGACAAAACGCAACGGTTAGCCCGGATCTTAGACCAAGCTCGGTTGGATCTGGTCGCCGGCAATATGCTCGGCGATGCCTGCATTGATCAGCGTCTACCGCCGAAAGCCACACGACCACTATTGCTAAAACCCGATGGCAGTATAGATAAAGCCAGGTATGAATGGTTCCTGTACCTGCAGATTCCCAACCGGTTAAACGGCCAGCTAATGCTGCCGGAAGTCATTCGATATCGGGCGTTAGAGGATGATCTGGTGAAGCCACAGACCTGGAAAAACCAGAAGCAGGTCTTGGTCGAGGGTACGCAGCAACCGAAAATCTCCAAGGATCCGACGCGACTGATCCCGCGTATGGCGGATGAGCTGACCCTTCGGTTACACGAGGTCAGCGAATACTTGGAACGTTCGGACAATCGGGACGTGATACTGCGCCCGAAAGGCGGCAAACACCTTTGGCGGTTGCCTACAGCCAGTAAGAAACACCTGGTGAATAATCCGTTCTTCCAACAAATGAGAGCGATCAGCGTTGCCGATGTCTTGCGCGTGGTGGATCAGGATACCGGATTCATTGACGACTTCGAGCATGTGCTGGGCATGAACTCGAAAAGCCGTCAATACGAAGTGGACCTGTTGGCGATCTTGATCGCCAATGCCACTAATCAGGGCATCTATGGCATCGCTCAGATCTCCGATCGGACCTATGATCAGCTCAGCACTATCCAGGCGAACTACCTTCGGCTGGAAACCCTGAATGCGGCCAATGACCGTATCAACAACGCTACCACACGACTGAGCATCTTCAAGCACTACAACATCCAGGATGACAGTCTGCATGCCAGTGCCGATGGTCAGAAGTTCGAAGCCAAGCGCGAGACGTTCCGTACACGGTATTCCTCAAAATACTTCGGTACCAGCAAAGGCGTCTCGGCGGTCAGTCTGAATGCCAATCATATGGCCATCAATGCCCGGGTTATCGGCGCCAACGAACATGAATCCCATTACATCTTTGACCTGTTGATGAACAACAGTACTGAGATTATCCCGGACATGCTCTCAACTGACACTCATGGGGTAAATCATGTGAACTTTGCCTTGCTCGATCTGTTCGGTTATCGGTTCGCCCCCCGATATGCCCGGGTTGGCAAGGTCATCAATGAGCTGTTCAACATCACCGAAGACGAAAATCAGCGCGTGAAACTATCGTTGCGCAAGCCGATCAACACGAAACGCATCATAGACCACTGGGACACCATCCAGCGGATCGCAGTCTCTCTAGCCCAGCGGAAAACCAGCCAAGCTACGTTGGTGCGTAAACTCTCCGGCTACAAGCACAACCACCCGTTACTGGAGGCTCTGACTGAATACAACCGGTTACTGAAGGCCCAGTATCTGCTGAACTACATCGATGACGCCAGCCTTAGAAACCATGTGCAGCGAGCGCTGAACCGGGGTGAAGCTTATCACCAGTTGCGTCGGGCGATCAGCAACGTCAACGGCGACCGGTTCCGAGGCAATAGCGATGAGGAGATCCAAATCTGGAACGAAAGTGCCCGACTGGTGGCTAATGCCATCATCTACTTCAACTCGAAAGTACTCAGTAACCTGCTGGACAGCTTCGAGGAACAGCGCAATGACAGATACCAGGAAACAGTCAAGCGGGCCTCACCGGTAGCTTGGGAGAACATCAACTTCCGGGGTACATACACGTTCGCGCCGACGGGCGAACTGCCAAAACTGGAGGACTTAATGGCACCGATTGAGGGCTATCGACCTAGAAATGAAAGTTGATACCCCTCTACAAGCCACGGCAGACGGGGGCTTCAGAGGTTTTTGCAATATATGGAGGCAAAATCCCTAGGACCCCTATAAAAACCTAGAGATATTTTCTTTATATAACAGCACGTTATGGACAAAAATGTAAAATCTGCTCCCTATATTGTTGGGGAGCCAAGGTATAGCTATTCAAAGTAAACAGGCTTTGTACCTAACCACTTATGCTGTATTGCAGTAAAAGATCCGTCAGTTTTCATACTCTGAAACGCTCCCTTAAGTTGTTGATATCTAATCATGTCCAATTCTTTTGAAATGCCAATATAAGCCCCCGTACAGGAGCCTTCAACACGATAAGAAAGCAACGCCAAGCCTTGGTATTCATGGCCATACGTTTTAGGACCTAAGCATCTCAAACTCGTAGTCATCGTAGAAATACCCAACAATTCGACCGAGTTTCAGCATCTTACGATACTGTTCACTTCTCGGTAGGAAGTAGAGAATAGCATTCAAAGCCTCCTCATTTTTTAGGCGATCATCGAAGTACTCCGAATAACTCGCGCCCGAGAGGTAGCCTACTTTTTGCTGCCTTTGTTGCGCCAGCTTTACTAGATCATCCAATGCTTTGATCGGAAGGTATGCGTCTTGATCTCTCACAACCAAACCAATACATGTCGTTCGGATTGGGCTTAGCCAATGCATATTTAGAACGCACATTACTTTTAGTAAGGTTAGGAATAACATGAATCTCTCCACGTTCCATTTCGATCAAACTTCTTTTAAAAGGTTTAAAGACCACATCGTAGCTTAAATCGGCGCGAGCAAAGATTTCCTGTAGCACCTCCGTGTCCATACCATACCAGTGGTTTCCTTCTTTATACGTAACTGGGTAGTAGCCAGGATTGGCTTTTACTATGATTGAGTCCGCAAATGCATAAAAGGGAGGAACAAACCCCAGCAACGTCACACAAATTGTAAGCAGAAAACTCCGTCTAAAAAACAAATTCATATACTCACTAATTTTTAAAATTTCATCAGTAT
>NZ_LWGJ01001029.1:0-10216 GCF_001635845.1 Oleiphilus sp. HI0132
GAGTTTTAATATTTTGAACGACTAAAAAGCGGAATATGTTATCATACGCGGCTTTTCCAGACACAAATTCTTGAAATAATCTGTTGTTAACAGTGTATTTTGATTCTTAGATAAAAGGTTTTTTGCGAATATGACTACGACGTCTTTAGATAAAGGTAAAATCAGGTTTTTGCTTTTAGAAGGTGTACATGAATCTGCTGTGGAAACACTTAAAAAGGCAGGTTATACCAACATTGAATATTTGAAAACTTCTTTGGCTCAAGATGAGTTGATCGAAAAGATCGCAGATGCTCACTTCGTCGGTATTCGTTCACGCACTCAATTGACTGAGGAAGTATTTCAAGCCGCTAAAAAGCTAATCGCAGTTGGTTGTTTCTGTATTGGTACCAATCAGGTCGACCTTAAAGCAGCTACCAAACACGGTATCGCTGTTTTTAACGCTCCTTACTCAAATACTCGAAGTGTTGCCGAACTAGTACTTGCCGAAGCAATTCTACTACTTCGTGGCGTACCTGAGAAGAATGCTCTTGCTCACCGCGGTGGCTGGCTAAAATCAGCTACCAATAGCTACGAAATTCGCGGTAAAAAGCTCGGGATTGTTGGCTACGGCAGCATCGGCAGCCAGTTGAGCGTTCTTGCTGAATCATTGGGCATGAAGGTCTACTTCTACGATGTAGTAACCAAACTTCCTTTGGGTAATGCAACGCAACTTGATTCTATGGAAGACTTGCTTGGCATGTCTGATATTGTCAGCCTGCACGTACCTGAAACCGGTGCAACACAAGACATGATGGGACCAGAACAGTTTGCTCAAATGAAAGATGGCAGCATCTTCATTAACGCAGCTCGTGGAACAGTTGTTGTAATTGACGCATTATGTGAAGCACTTAAGTCTGGCCGAGTATTGGGCGCCGCAGTGGATGTATTCCCTGTAGAGCCTAAGTCAAACAACGAAGAATTTATTTCTCCTCTTCGCGAGTTTGATAACGTTATCCTAACGCCTCACGTTGGTGGTAGCACAATGGAAGCGCAAGCCAACATTGGTTTCGAAGTTGGTGAGAAGCTAGCTACCTATAGTGATACTGGTACTTCTATCACTTCGGTTAACTTCCCTGAGGTTGCGCTACCATCTCACCCAGATAACCACAGAATTCTTCATATTCATGAGAACATTCCGGGTGTTATGTCCGAGATCAACCAAGTGCTATCTGAAAACAACATCAACATTCTAGGTCAATACCTTCAAACCAACGAAGGCGTGGGTTATGTTGTAATTGATGTTAATAAAGAGTGCAGCGGTCTAGCGAAAGACAAGCTAAAAACAGTCAACGGAACGATTCGTTGTCGAGTTCTGTTCTAGAAACAATTCGATCCGCAAAAAGCAAAAAGCAAAAAGCCGCATCTCATTTGAATGCGGCTTTTTTACTTCTAAATTAAGACTTAATTCTAACGAAAAGCGCTTATGCCTTGGATGCTGAGCCTTTATTACGAACCTTAGTTACCTTCTTGGTCACTTTTTTGCCTGCCTTTTTTTCCTCAACAATACTCGTCGTGGAATTTGCATTAAACTCACTAAGCAAAGCGTCAAACACGCTCTGCCTTTTGAGAAGCGACTCATTTACCAGATGATGCTGCGCACCCTCTAGATAGGCTATTTTCACCTCACTAAACACTCTCTTTAGCACCGTGATATTGTGTTCCCAGTCAACTGTCATGTCGTCAGTGCCCTGAATAATCAATACCTTTCGTTTGAGCTTCTTACCACTTTCAATTCGTGGAACCCAATCGCGTAAGGCACTAATCCAGTCAACCGCCAACCACTTGGACTGCAAGGGGTCATGTTCTTTCAGAAACTTCAGGAATTTCACATCCGCGCTATTTTGTGAGAATGAGCGATGCCACACTTTGAAAAACGGTTTAACCAAAGAGTGAGCCTTTTTAACAAAGCTCCAGCCTTTAGGTCGCACCAGCGGCGCGAGCAAAACCACCTTATCAAAAGCTTCACCGTGCGTTTCAGTATGCATTAAGCGGTCAATCAAAACTGCCCCGCCCGTACTCTGACCAACACAGTGGAATGGTTGCGGTAGATTAGCGCGACACGACGCCAAACAAGCATCGATCGCCTCTTGATACTGCTGGAAACACTGAATTGAAGCAGGCTTGCCACTTGATAATCCATGTCCAGGCATATCATAGATAACAACCGCATAACCCGACTTTATTAAAAAGCGAATTAGGTGATGATATATTCCGGCATGATCGAAGTATCCATGAAACACAAACACGGTACCTTTAGCATCAAGTGGTTTAAAGCTTTGCATAACGATACGAAAGTCACTTGCATCAAGCCAACCTGCACGCTGCTCTAGTCCGTCGAACTCACGATAGAAAGCCATATCATAGAAGTCATAGTAATGCGCTATTTCCCCCTTAACTGCAGCTTTCGACTTAAACGAAAACTTACCTAACTCCATTAATAAGCGATCACGATCCCAATTCATTCAACTTCCTCAATTAACTACTTTGTATCTAGATGTAAACGACGCAATTAGACGTTTCTATTAGCTTTGTTAAAAATTAACAAACGCTCAGATACATAAACTCACATTTAACATTGTTTTAAATTAGAGCCCTAAAAAGCATCAATAATTTAGTTACAATATAACCACAACGACATTACAAGGATATTTTAAATTGCGACCTACCGTGAACTAGCAAACTTATCTTAGCTGCTGGTTCATTACCTGAGTAATTAGTGTCGCAAATAAAGAAGAGAGTAGATCATGAGACAAGAAAGTAAACCTTTTACCTTTATCGACATCGTATTGGCCATGAGCATCACTGGCATCATGCTTGGCTTCCTCGTTCAACAGCTTCTCGACTTTTAGTATTTAACAGCGGCCTGTTTTGCCGCATAATCACCAGATATTTTTTGCTGGGTGATAAATAAATGGAATACCTTCCTCCCTGGTGGGCCAGAAATGGCCACCTTCAGAGCGTCTATCCTTCAGTTTTCAGAAAGGTATCAGCTGACTTTTATACTCGTGAGCGCCTGGAAACACCCGACCAAGACTTTATCGACCTGGATTGGGCCAAGAACAAGCAAAGCCCTCTTAAAAGGCTTGTGGTGCTTAGTCATGGCCTTGAAGGACATAGTAAACGTCCATACATACTCGGCATGGCGAAAATTGCGCTCCAGAACAACTGGGATGTGCTTGCCTGGAACTTCCGCTCATGCAGTGGCGAACCAAACAGAAAGCTCCAGTCATACCACAGCGGTCAAACAGGAGACTTACAATACGTTGTTAAGCATGCCATAGCACAAGGTTACGAAGAGGTCTGCTTAGTTGGCTTTAGCATTGGTGGCAATAAGACACTTTTATACCTTGGCCGCGAATCCGAAGACGTTCCCAAAGAAGTCAGCGGCGCCGTTACCTTTTCTGTTCCATGTGATTTAACTAGCAGCTCAAAACAGTTAGCGCTGCCACAGAATAAAATTTACATGAAAAATTTCCTGTTCAGCCTTAAAGCAAAACTTAAAGAAAAAAAGCTTCGTTTCCCGCAAGAAGTTGACCTAACAGGTTTTAGAAAACTGAAAACCTTTTACGACTTTGACCAGCGCTACACTGCACCATTAAACGGCTTTGCTAGTGCAGAAGAATACTGGTACAAATCGAGTTCTAGCAGGTATATAGAACAGATAAATACACCAACACTACTTATCAGCGCGTTAGATGACCCATTCCTCACAAAGCAATGTTTCCCACATGAAGCAGCGAAGAGCAACCCTTGCTTCGAGCTAGAAACACCACGTTTTGGTGGTCATGTTGGCTTTATGGGCTTTAACAAAGAAGGACTCTACTGGTCAGAAGAACGTGCGATTGAATACTTAAATCGCTTAAGCCGGTTTTAAAGCTTAAAGCCAGCTCTCAATTGCCTCGTGTGCCTGAACATTCTCCGCTCGAGCCTGCAAACCACCCTCACTCAAATAAACGCTAAACCGAGCCCGGTCTTTCATAGGAATAAAGGTACCACTCCCGTAAACCAAGCTCGCCCCTGGCAGCCACTTATAACTAGTTAGCCATTGCTTAAAATCTCTAAGCACAGGCAGCGTATTTTCTGAGCCCTTGTCAGCCTGCCAAAGATTAAACAGCGTCCTGGGCTTATTTCTTTCATCATCTATTGAATGGTAACGTCCAGATAAGCGGTCAAAACGAAATGCATCTTCCATCCCTAAAAAGCGCCAGAAATCTCCCCAGACGAGCAAGCGAGCATCCAGCTGCCACATATCCCCTTCTATTTCAAAGTGCAGAGGAGGCTGTTCGTTTAGCTCTAAAACCAAATTATATCGTTGAGGTCCAAGTCTAAATGTTTCAACGCTTGCTATCTTTTGAGCAGAAGTTTGTGCTTTAAAACTGTACAAATCCCAGGAACTGTAAAGAAGGGCCATTGCAGAGAGTATAGCTAGAATAGCAAGCGTAGCTTTTAGCCATGCCTTGAACCATGTACGAAGGAACAGGTACTTGAAAGAAATAACAATTAGCAGAGCGCCGAGAATAGCAATAGACAAGACGGGCAAGAACATAATTACCTCCTACCCTTGTATAAGCTTAAGTACCATACCCAATTGAAGCCAGACTTTCTTCTGACAACTTTAACAAAGCATCATTCTGGGTTTGTGCCTTGGTCATACTCTCAATGTAGTATTCCAATGAAGTCAGTGCATCAGCCAGAGTTTCTAACAAAGTCTGGTCAGGCATCGTATCACCGTCAACCAACTCCTGTTGAATACAGGACATGCACTTAAATAACAAGGACGTTAACCTCTCCTCACCAATGATGCTCATTGCACCACGGATACTGTCCATGACAGTATAGACTGTTGCCAGGTGAAGCTTATCACCCTGGGATTCAACGTAGGAGCTAATTGATCGTTTAGCCAAGCCTAGCCCGGACTTTGACTCATCAATAACAACGATAGTCGCTTCGCTCAAATATGGCGTTTCGCCATCTTTATGGGCCGACTGCAACTCTACTTCACCCTGAATACCCGTTTCTTCAAAGCGCTTAATCGCCTGCTCAATACCTAACACAGCGTCAGCTACAGCAAATAAATCCTGTTCGGCAACATCCGTCCCTGTGCCTTGCCAAGTTTTGATTGCTTCGATCTGCTGATCACAAGCTAGGCTAATCTTCTTCAGGTCGAGCATAGACAAGGTGCTGCTCAGGCGTTCAAAGACACCCACTATAAACTGCATATCCTCATCGCTTGGCGCATCACCACGCTCAAGAATATCTAATTTTTCTTTAAGCTGAATTAGCTCTTCTTGCAATGCATTGGACAAAGACTTAAGAACATCTGCACCCGGGCCAAACAACCGCTTGCTTTCTGCCGATAAAGACTTTTCATCAAAATCCAATAGGGAAACTTTGTAGCCTTCCAGTACTGCATTCACTTGCTGAGAATAAGAACCACTAATTGCTAACAAGTAGATAAGCTCTTTATGCAAAGACTCCGGTGCCGATTTACTGGTCACCACAGTTCCAACCAATGCCATCTCACGAAGGTACTTTTCAACCTTCATAAACAAGCGCTTGCGAAGGTCATGAGTACTCATATCTTGTTCAAGCAAGGTGTCTGCGACAATATTCACTAAGGCCCAAAATTGCGCCAATGGCTCACCAGCACATAGTTTCATTGCACCTTTGGAGGCACGAGAGATTAGCCGCAACGCTATTTGCTTGTTTCGGTCACGCAATATGTCAAGCAAACCAACCTGATACATATGCCTGAAGCGCTTAGCGTGGTGTTCAAAGTCACCAAGTTTATTACTACTCGATAGGCCAAATATAGTGNTCGGGTCAAATGCCCTATCGCTGGGTAAGTCAAAAAAGTGTGACTCTGGAAAGGGTTTGGTTTTTCTGGCTATTCGAAGCTCATTGATAATCGGCAAAAGAAGCTCTGGATGATCAAGCTTCTTCTGACAAAAATATTCGGTATAACGGCGCAAGATAAAAATAGCATTACTTAGGTTTGTTAACAGGCCATTTTTGTCGTCATTTGCACCAACAGGCACTTCATTCGCTAAGGCAACAGATTCCTGACATAGCAGCACGCAGCCCTGTACCTCTACCAGCACAAAGATACCGCGCAATTGGTTCAAGTAATCGATGCAGTTCTGAAGATCTTCTCCACTGTCGCGATTTTCCTGAAATCGTTCCAGGCTTTGCTCTGCGTGTTGAATTGTTGCTTCAATTTCCGGCTGAACCAGTTCAATAGAACTTAGACTCGTAGATGACAAGGCCATAAGCTAATTCCGGTCCAAAGAGTAATTATCAAGTTTCAAAATAAAACCGCTTTAATTCTTGTATTAATACTTCTAACCAAATAACGTCTCAGTTAATGGTCAGAACATGCTCTAAATCAATTTAAAAAAATATCGTTGGTTATTAATTTATATCACAATTCCGACGCTTAACAAGTTTAGCACTGTGTGTTTTCGTAATTAGCAAAGACTAGCTCTGCTACTTATGAAACACTTATAAGTCCCAAATCACCTGGCCTGATTTCTTTCTAAGTGATTCGAGGTATTTTTCATGAGACGCAGCTTCCTCTGTATTGGCAGCCAGAACAGGTAGAGGCTTGCGTGTACCGGGTAACCTTCGAATACCTCCGGCGCCACCTTCATCTGTCTTTTCCTTATCTAGCAACAAGCTAGTCTGCCCACCACTTAGTAATAAATAAACATCAGCGAGTATTTCGGAATCCAATAAAGCCCCGTGCAGTTCACGGTGACTATTATTGATACCGTAGCGTTTACATAAAGCATCCAGATTGTTCTTTTGCCCCGGATGCTTCTCTCGCGCCATGGCTAGTGTATCTAATACACCACAGTAATTTTCTACCGGAGGGATCTTGTTGACCAAAAGGTTAAATTCGTAGTTGATAAAGCCAACGTCAAACGCCGCATTATGGATAACCAGTTCAGAACCTTTTATATACTCAAGAAATTCTTGGGCAATATCAGCAAACAAAGGCTTATCAGCTAGAAACTCATTCGTTATTCCGTGGACATCTATCGCTTCTTGCTCTACGACCCGCTCTGGATTGATATACACATGGTAGTGATTTCCTGTCAGCTTACGGTCAATCAGTTCGACACAACCAATCTCGATTATCCTGTGGCCAAGCTGAGGATTTATACCGGTGGTTTCTGTATCAAGTACGACCTGCCTCACCCTTCAACTCCATCAATCACATGAACCTTACCAATACTGTCTTTTCGAATAACCGAGTCAACTCCGAGATTGGCAAGCTGGTCAGCCATTTCATTACCTGGATCACCACTATGACCTTTCACCCAAAACCATTTTACCTCATGTGTTGCGACTTGCTCATCCAACGCTTTCCATAGCTCAACATTCTTTACTGGCTTTTTGGCTGCAGTTTTCCAGCCATTTTTCTTCCAACCTTTTATCCACTCAAGCATCCCTTTGCGCATATATTGGGAGTCGGTATGTAAGTGAACAACACTAGGTTTCTTTAAGCTTTCGAGCGCCCGAATTGCAGCAAGCAGCTCCATTCTATTGTTGGTTGTATCAAGCTCACCACCATAAATCTTTTTCTGATGCTTCCCGCTTGTTAATAATGCTCCCCAACCTCCCGGTCCAGGGTTGCCTTTACAGGCTCCATCGGTATAAATCTCTATCATTCTTCTTTATCTTTCTCGTTATAAACTGAAAAGTCTTGTTCCAAAACCCGAGTGTGCCGTGAGCTTGCCAAAGGCATTCCTACGACCTTTGCACCTCGACGCCATTTTGAGTAGGAATTGATTCGTGAACCGACCTGTTTTTGTGCCGATATCAAATAGTATGCGCCTAGGGGGACTTTTGTATTGAGCACTTTATCGAGCCACAAAAAACGCCTAAATAAACCTGCATTATTAAAAGGCAGGCCGTAGTAATGGTATTTAGTAGTTCCCACCCTAAAATCGAGCAAATTCAACCAATCTTCGATTCGCTTACCACCAATAAAACAACTATTCCAGGGTGCTTGCTGCGACCTCCCTAACAACCTCCTCACTCCCCAAGTACTGAGAGGGTTAAACCCAACTATCACCATCGTACCAGAAGACTTGAGCACCCTGGCTGCCTCTCGCAGGGTTTGATGAGGCGCACTGGAAAAATCTAGTGCATGGTGCAAGATAACAACATCTTGGGTTTCGCTTTCTAATGCCAATTCCTCAGAAGAAGAAATAATAGAGTTTTCAGGTAAGTCCGGTTCCCACTCTGGCAACACATAAAATTTATGCCCCAAGCTACTTGGGTTACCTACTGGCACCCTATGCGAGACACCTATCTCAGCCTGGTGATAGCCAAACAAGCGATGTATTTTATTTGCTATATTACGCCGTTGGTCAGCTAATAAACTACGTCCTAAAGCACTCTGAAACCACTGTTCCAGTTGCTGTTGTTTAGAACTGTTAGCCTGTGCATTTTTATCCAAATCTTGTAACCCTGACATCGCAAAGCTCCCGCAGCGTGCTCGCAACAAAGCAGACTCTATCTAAAGTAGCTTTAATTTACCCAGTATTCATTCTAAGCTATGACAAATCAACCTAAGTGAGAGTTATCATATGATAAAAGTTCATGGCATACCTGCTTTTTCAGACAATTATATCTGGTGTATATATGATGACGCGAGCATGCAGGCTGTCGTTGTTGATCCTGGCTCATTTAGTGACACTCAAGATTATTTGAATTCACAAGGGCTAGACCTAGTAGCAATTCTTATCACTCACCACCACCCTGATCACACGGGAGGCTTGGCAAAACTTAAAGATCAATATGACTGTAAAAGCTTCGGCTCATCTCACTCAAAAGTTGAAGGTATCGATGAGCAACTGTCTGAAGGCGAAGCGATCAGCTTACTTGGCTTACAATTCAAAAGCCTCGACGTTCCGGGTCATACGCTTGATCATAATGCCTACTATTGCGAACAACTAGACGCATTGTTTTGTGGGGACACACTATTCTCAGGTGGTTGCGGTCGCTTATTCGAAGGCAGTGCTGAACAAATGTATAACTCGCTTGGAAAAATCCGCTTACTACCGAAGACGACACGCATCTTCTGTGCACACGAATATACATTAGCCAATCTAGATTTTGCACTGAGTCTAATGCCAGACAACCAGGCACTACAAAACTACTTAGTAGAAGCCACCGATTTGCGTAAGCGTGGCTTATCCACTATCCCCTCCACACTAAAAACAGAACTGGAGATAAACCCGTTTTTTAGAAGCAACGATCCAGCCTTAGCTTCGAATGTTAAACAACTATTCCCCAATACGAATAGCTGTGAGCCAGATATTTTTGCCGCAACAAGGCTCGCGAAAGATCAGTTCTGACCATAGTAACAACGGGTTAGCACTTACAGAGTTAAATTTGTTACTAATTATTTAGCTCCAAGCAGTTGACCCTAAAGCCCCTACTTCATAGACTGGGCGGGAAAACTTGCTTAACGCCTAACAAAATGTGTTCCTTTTCTCGCAGCAGTAAAATAGCCACCCAATCGATATGCGTCATTTTCCTCTTATAGTTCTACTTTTGCTTATTAACGCTTGCGCGAGCTTTGATTCGTCGCGCGGACAGCTTGCCCCCCCTAGCTCGGTGCCGTCAGTTTCCAGCAACACAACATCAAACAAAAGCGAACCTACCCCCGACATTGAGAGCAAGGAAAACACTCAAGTAAGCGAACAAATCTCAAATACTCAAGAAAGTGGCATTAAGCAAGCGTCAACTGCTAGTAAAGCAAAGCTCCAACCCTCCCCAGAGCACACCAGTACGACACCAGCTAGTAATTCCGACAACGAAGCACTAACAGCACCACCCTATTTAATCTCTCAAATATTTGACGAAACGGTGGAGCCAAAAGAAAAGTTTTTCGTTAGCGGCCTTTTGAGCAGCCCAGATGAAGATCTATTCAGTAGTTTTGCTCTGAATAATAAGCTTATCGACAGCGCATCTGCCGAACATAACAAACAGCAGAATCGTAACTACGAGCAATACGGTTTTATCACTCCAACTGATGAGCTGGAACAGAAAGTCAATCAGGAGCTTCAGCTTCTTCGTGATAGACCTAGCCATAACCCTGACCAAGGCGACCTGCTTGACGATATTCGAAAGCACTTTACACTCGACCTGACTCTTGACAACA
>NZ_LWGJ01001030.1:0-4382 GCF_001635845.1 Oleiphilus sp. HI0132
CGACCATTTTATGGCCTTTTGCAGCGTTTAACGCTGCCCCTTCACCTGCAGGGCCTGCGCCAATTACTACAACATCATAATGATACTCAGCCATATAACCTTGATCTCCTGAACCTCTAGAAAAAACCGTATGTAATGATACTTAAGCTGTATCTACTTCATTGCATTATAAGAAATATCTTTTCCGGTAGCGTCTTTAGCAGAACTATCAACTTCTTTGTCGCATTTATCCTTGTCACCGCCACAGACGTCGCAAGCAACCTCCATACCAAGCGCACTCATTCCACCACACGAACCGGTAATCGGCTTATTGGCAAAAATAACGCCAACAGCCATAACCAACATTAACAGGGCAAGAACACCGAAAACTATGAAAAATAACTCCATAAGTTCCTCCTACTTAAGATACTGTTTAAACGAATCAGTGTGCATTGTTATGAGGCCTTCATCACCTCGATAGATAAATAACGCACTGATATTGTGCTTTGAGGCAAACTCATACCCCCTCTGCTCACCCATCACCATTAGCGCCGTCGCAAGCCCGTCAGCTAACATGCAATCTTCAGCAATCACACTAACAGATGCAAGCAGATGCTCAACTGGCCTGCCGCTGAGTGGGTCAATCGTGTGAGAATATCGTTTACCATTTTCTTCAAAATAATTTCGGTAATCTCCCGACGTAGCGAGCGCAGCATTACCAAGATGAACCCTAGTATAAACGTTTCTACCCTGTTTATCAGGTGATTCAATACCTAATACCCACAAGGAGTCACGAACACTTCTACCATGAGTCACTACCTCACCACCAATTTCTACCAGAAAGTTTGCGATGCCTTGCTCACGCAACGCGATAGCAACTTTATCTGCTGCAAAACCTTTAGCAATAGCAGAGAGGTCTAATTCTACGTCCTGGAGTTTGTACAGTTGACCGTCAACCAATTTAAAGCGTTGAACACCTACTTTTTCAAGCACAGAAGCGAGATTCTTTTCTTCAACAACTATCCCCTTGTGCTTAGAGCCACCGCCAAAGCCCCAGGCATCAATTAGCGGACCAACAGTTGGGTCGAAGCTCCCTTCGCTCAAGTTATTTAACGCAAGCGCCTCATTAAGCACTTCAATAGTTGTGGCCGACAAGGAAACACCCTCACCTATAGCAGCGCGATTAAATCTAGAGACTTCGGAGTCAGGCTTATAAGTAGACATCAAAGAGTCTATCGAAGCAAGCTCAGCCTCAATCGCAGACTGGATCGTTTTTAGCTGTGAACTATCAATCTCCGATGGGCTTACAATATTTATATTGTAAGTGGTACCCATCGTCGAACCACTTAAAGAATATTGAAGTCGATCTGGATGAGGTTGGCCGCACGCCATTAGGCCGAGCATCAAAACCAAAAAAATAGAAAATCTAAACACAATAAATAAAAACCGCTGTAAACGAAAAACGCCAGCCTTATTCAGGGCTGGCGTAACTAGAAATATAACTAGACGAGATTAACCGCCAAAGTCATCGAGTAAGATGTTCTCATCTTCAACACCTAGACTCTTAAGCATCTGAATAACAGCTGCGTTCATCATTGGAGGCCCACACATGTAGTACTCACAATCTTCTGGTGCTGGATGGTCTTTGAGGTAATTTTCATATAGAACATTATGAATAAACCCGGTGTAACCCTTCCAGTTATCTTCTTCCATCGGATCAGATAACGCAGCATGCCATACAAAGTTTTCATTTTCTTCTGCTAGCTTGTCATACTCGTCCTGATAAAACATTTCTCTCAAGCTTCGAGCACCATACCAGAATGACATCTTACGCTTAGACTCAAGTCGCTTAAGCTGATCAAAAATATGTGAACGCATCGGGGCCATACCCGCACCGCCACCAACAAATACCATTTCGTTGTCAGTATCTTTAGCAAAGAACTCACCAAATGGCCCGTAAACATCGATGGTATCGCCCTTCTTAAGATTGAATACGTAAGATGACATTATCCCTGGAGGGTGGTTCGTTCCTGGAGGAGGCGAAGCGATACGAATGTTGAACTTAACAAGCCCTTTTTCTTCAGGATAGTTTGCCATTGAGTAAGCTCGTATAACGTCTTCTTTAACAATTGACTTATACTGCCACAAGTTGAATTTATCCCAGTCTTCGCGATATTCGTCTTGAATTTCAAAGTTTTTATAATCAACTTCGTGAGGTGGACACTCAAGCTGAACATAACCACCAGCGCGAAAGTCAACGTTCTCGCCCTCTGGCAACTTAAGAACCAGTTCTTTAATGAAAGTAGCTACGTTGTCGTTTGATTCAACAGTACAAACCCACTTCTTAACGCCAAATACTTCTTCGTCAACTTCGACTTTCATGTCCTGTTTCACAGGAACCTGACAAGCGAGTCTCCAGCCTTCACCTTCTTCACGCTTGGTAAAGTAAGCTTTTTCAGTTGGAAGCATAGAGCCACCACCTTCTAAAACTTTACACTTACACTGCGCACATGTACCACCGCCACCACAAGCTGATGATAGAAATAGGCCTTCAGAAGCAAGCGTTTGAAGTAGCTTTCCTCCTGCCGGGGTTTTAATAGTGTTGTCAGGATCTTCGTTTATCAAGATAGAGACGTCACCACTACTCACTAATTGTTTTCTTGCGATCAGTATGATGGCTACAAGTGACAGTACAATCACCGTAAACATCACCACACCGAGTACTATTTCTGCATTCATATTAATACCTTATCTATCTACCCAGTGTTAATTAAAGCGAGATACCAGAGAACGACATAAAACCTAGTGACATCAAGCCTACAGTGATAAAGGTAATACCCAAGCCACGCAGACCTTCAGGCACATCACTGTACTTGAGCTTTTCTCGGATACCGGCCAATGCGACGATCGCAAGAGCCCAACCGACACCAGCACCCAAGCCATAGACCGTGCTCTCAGCAAGATTATAATCACGCTCAACCATAAATAGAGATGCACCCATGATCGCACAGTTTACTGTGATCAATGGTAGGAATACCCCAAGAGCGTTATACAGATCCGGGAAGTACTTATCCAAAACCATTTCTAGAATCTGTACCAAAGCAGCGATAACACCAATGTAAGTTAACAAACCTAAGAAACTCAGGTCTACATCAGGATAGCCCGCCCAAGCCAAGGCTCCATCTTTTAGAAGGTAGGTATAAATAAGATTATTTACAGGAACAGTGATTGCCAATACAACGACTACGGCAATACCTAGACCGGTTGCAGCTTGAATCTTCTTAGAAATCGCAAGGAAGGTACACATTCCCAAAAAGAATGCCAAAGCCATATTTTCAACAAATACAGCCTTAACAAATAGGCTTAAATAATATTCGATCATTAGAACGCCTCCTTAACAGAGTGAGACGAGATTTTGTAATCAGCAGGCTCTACCTGGTCTTTCTTCCATTGCCTTAAGCCCCAAATAAGCAAACCGATGATAAAGAAAGCACTTGGAGGAAGCAGCAACATACCATTAGGTACATACCAGCCACCATTGTTAACGGTAGGCATAAGCTCGATGCCAAACAACATGCCTGAACCAAACAATTCACGTACAAAAGCGACTAATAGCAAAATAACGGCATATCCTAAACCATTACCTATGCCATCCAGGAAACTCATGCCTGGGCCATTTTGCATTGCAAACGCTTCAGCACGCCCCATTACGATACAGTTCGTGATAATCAAGCCCACAAAAACTGAAAGCTGCTTACTAAGTTCATAGGCATAGGCCTTGAGAACCTGATCAACAACAATTACCAACGAAGCAATGATAGTCATTTGAACAATGATTCGTATGTTCGAAGGTATTTGGCTACGAATTACGGATACAAACAAGTTAGATAGGCCACATACTGCACATACAGCCAAGCCCATAACAACCGATAGCTCCATACTAGTGGTAACGGCTAACGCAGAACAAATACCTAAGATTTGAAGTGCGATAGGGTTATTGCTAAAAACTGGTTCAAAAAGAACTTTTTTTGCTGTTACATCACTCATTCTTAAGCTCCTTCACGCAAGCGATTCAGGTACTTTTGGAATCCCTGCTCGCCAGTCCAATATTGAATAAGGTTAGTCACACCCACACTAGTCAAAGTAGCACCAGATAGACCGTCTACCATGTATTCGGCATCAGCTCGACTTTTATCAACTGCGCCTTTAATCAAGCCAAGCTTTGGCTGATCGCTAGACGCGAAGTCGTAGACCTTTTTACCCGGCCAAATCGCTTTCCAGCGCGGATTATCAACCTCACCACCCAAGCCAGGAGTCTCGGCATGCTCATAGAAGCCAAGCCCAACGACTGTATTAGCATCGCCCTCCAAAGCCAAGAAACCATGCAGTGTCGACCATAAGCC
>NZ_LWGJ01001031.1:0-13565 GCF_001635845.1 Oleiphilus sp. HI0132
AATATGCGTAATACTTGAATCATTGATTTCAATATTCGTAAGGAGTATACGCAATGAACTATAAATTCTTTACTATTTTATCTGTCCTTTTGCTCAGTGCGTGCACTACAACTAAAACTATTTCTCTTGCAGTAAATGAATTGCCGCCCACTGCTGCCGATGATGGCGGTATAGAGCTCCAAATGTGGAAATCTATCGGGGGTAAAAATGTAAGAGCTCTAACTAGAAATGCTCGATTTCCGCTCAGCTCTAGTTCAAGTGAACTTGTCCAGGAGCTAGACTTTATTGATTCAAAGGGCGATAAATATGGGCAACGGCTAAGAGGTTTGCTTATGGTCCCCGAAAGCGGTGCCTATACCTTCTGGCTAAGCGCAGACGAAAGCGCAGAAGTTTGGTTATCTGGCGATGATACTCCCGACAATAAGCGATTGATCGCTTTTGTTAATAAGCCTTCTGGATACAAAATTTGGGATCGTTATAAAACTCAGAAGTCGCCTACTATTAACTTAGACGCTGGAACACCATACTATTTCGAAGTATTGCATAAAGACCACCTAGGTGGAGACTACTTAAATGTCTCATGGTCAGGGCCAGGTTTTGAGCTGACCACGCTAACGAGTGAAAACTTAGCATACTATGACCACGAATCAGGTTTAGCTGAAAGTTACCAGGATGGTTATCATGTCGGTTACCACTCAGGTAACCTTCTATCCCCCTATGATAATCGCTATCTGCCAATAGACAGTGATAATGACGGTTTACCTAATTTCTATGAATTAGCGATTGGAACAGATCCTAATGATGATGCCGATGCTTTTTCTGATAGTGATGGCGACCTATTAAGCAATGTTGATGAGTATTTCATTCTAAGCAACCCACTAGATGAGGACACCGATAACGACGGTATTCCTGATGGGTATGAGGTATTGGTTGGTCTCAACGTTCTAGATTCATCGGACGCCGTAAATGACAATGATGGTGATGGCTCGTCTAATCTTGATGAATATTTGGCAGGGACACAAATAGACAACGCAAGCAGCGTACCGGAACTCCCGTCAACCCCTGATTCGGGTGGACAAGATATTTACGCTGTTGAGCTTAATTGGTCGGCACCAAACACTAGAGAGGATGGAAGCGCTTTGAGCCAGGGCGATATCAAGTCTTATAAAATTTATCGTGGGGCAAGTAGTGGCAATATGGTGTTGCTAATAACCGTAACAGACCCTGAAGCGACTTCGGTTGCTTTGGAATCTCTAAGCGCTGGTACTCATTACTTTGCGATCAGTACCGTGACTAAGGATAACTCTGAGAGCAAAAAGTCTTCGATTGTCGAAGTAAATATATAGAGAATTGTAATTGCCTTGTACCAATATAAGGTGGATTTGTTGCCGGGATTTTGCTACCAAGTTAAATAAATTCAAATAATTGTTACATTTATGTGACGGTCGATTTATAGTGCGCACAATATCAAACTCTAATGGTAAAGGTGTGCATGATATGGATTTAAAATCTGCTCAAAAAATCGATTCTGCTGTGAACGATAGTCGAAAAGAATTTTCTCGTCTGGGGCTGGCATTTTTATTCTTAGCCGGGATTCTAGCTTACGTCGCGACAAGCTTCCAGCTTGGACAAGGTTCTTTGGTTTTATCTATCGCCGCAGTAGTTGGCGGCTATATGGCAATGAATATAGGTGCCAATGATGTGGCCAATAACGTTGGCCCAGCGGTTGGCTCAAAAGCGCTCACACTAACCTGGGCGATAATAATAGCTGCAATCTTTGAGGCCGGTGGTGCCTTGTTAGCTGGCGGTGAAGTCGTCAGTACCATTAAGAAGGGTATTATCAACCCCGAAAATATTACTGATTCCACTACTTTTATCTGGTTAATGCTTTCAGCCTTATTTGCTGGTGCTGTTTGGTTGAATGCAGCTACTTACCTCGGTGCGCCCGTTTCAACAACTCATTCAATCGTTGGTGGCGTGCTTGGCGCAGGTATTGCTGCTGGCGGATTGGCCATTGCAAACTGGAATAAAATGGGGATGATTGCTGCGAGTTGGGTTATCTCACCTGTGCTAGGGGGCGTTATTGCAGCCTCGCTTCTCCTATTCATTAAAAAGAAGATTATTTATCAGGATGACATGCTTCAATCGGCAAGACGCTTTGTTCCTTGGTTGATCGCGTTGATGGCGTGGGCGTTTAGTACTTATTTAGCGCTTAAAGGTTTGAAAAAAATATGGAAAATTGACTTCCAAATGGCCGCCATGATTGGTCTTGCTGTCGCCGCATGTTTTTTTGTTGTAATAAAACCTTTAGTTTCAAAGTCATCCAAAAAGCAAGAGAATAATAAGGAAGGCGTCAACAATCTCTTCACTATACCTCTGATTTTTGCTGCGGCATTATTAAGTTTTGCGCATGGAGCAAATGATGTTGCAAATGCCGTAGGACCGCTTGCTGCTATCACCGATTCGATTACCAGCGATGGTATTTCTAAAAAAGCGGCTATTCCTCTATGGGTGATGATGATTGGTGCCATTGGTATAGCAATTGGTTTGCTATTGTATGGGCCTAAGCTAATTCGTACCGTGGGCACAGAAATTACAGAGCTTGATAAGTCTAGAGCTTTTTGTGTTGCAATGGCTGCAGCCATTACTGTTATTATTGCCTCTCAGCTTGGTCTGCCTGTTAGTTCAACCCATATTGCGGTTGGTGGGATCTTCGGTGTTGGCTTCCTTAGGGAGTATCTAAAAACTAGTTATGCAAGTCAATTGCATACCATGCTTAGTCACCATGAGGGTGAAGAAAAGCGCCGGCTATCCGAGTTTCTTGATGATTTTAAAAGCGCATCTGTCGAAGAGATGGAAAAAATGCTGCAGACTGCAAAACAAGAGAAAAAAGCGCTTGGCTTTAATAAGGTCGAGCGCAAGCGTTTAAAGAAAATATATAAAGAAAAGCTTGTAAAGCGGTCCGCATTCAAGAAAATTATTGCTGCGTGGCTTATCACCGTTCCTGCTTCTGCAGCCCTTGCTGCTACGGTGTTTACTCTGATTTCAGGCTTTAGCATTTAAGATTAAGGCCGCTTCGCTTGACTAGGTTTCTTTACTTGAACCTAGTTAAGCGCTAGCCTTCAAGTTATCACAGTAAAGGAGCTGATTATGCCTAAAGAAAAAGTTGCCCACCTGATTACCGATTTGCATGAACGATTTGGTGACGAGTTAGTTAGCCCTCAGCAGCAGTCTTTGCTAGAGCAAGTTAAGACACATGCTCATGAGATGGATGAGGCTGAGCCCGCCGACCCAAACTTTTTAGAGCTTGTTGAAACCCTTGTTGCCGAGGTTGAGGCCGAGCATCCGAGAGCGGCTGCGATACTTGAGCAGATGCTTGATACCTTAAAAAATATCGGGATTTAAGCGACAACAAAAAGCCGATGATAGCGCTAGCCTCATCNGCTTTTTTACGTCTAGATTTTAGTCTGCTACTCTTTCAATTCACGGTAAGTTCTGAAAATTTCTTTAATCGGGCGTTTCGCTTTAAATCCAAAGGTTTCATTGAAATGAGACCCATCAATAACGACCGGATACTTAAAATAATTAAGCAAATAACACGGAAACATTGTTAAGTTCAGAAAGCCTGTAATGGCACGAGGCAACACGGGCGGGATAGATGGAATGGGTATGGGTGTACACTCACAAAGTTCCAGCGCGTCTTGGTAGGCAACCCAGTCATTTGTCGAAACATTGTAGACACCGCGCTTTCGCTGCTTATGCGCTAGCGTAACGGCATCGGCCATATCATCTATATGTATGAACTGCATGATTGGAGAGAATCCCATCAGTACCGGTGCGTATTTACTTGAAAGTAAGTTGCTGATGGTATTTCGTACGCCAGGGCCGACAATGTTACAGGGCCTTAGAATCGTAATGTTCAAGTCAGGATAGCGCCATAGGTAGATATTAGCTAGGCTTTCAAGCTCGACGGAATCTACCAGGTCCATTGTTAGCTCAGCTGCTTTTAGCGGGGCAGTTTCATCAATCAGTGCCGGGTTATAGGGTGATGACCCATAAACGTGATAGGTTGATAGCACAATAACATTGCTGATCCCGTATTTATGACTTAAGTCCAAAAGCTTTTGTGTGCCAAGAACATTGGCATTATAACGTCTCATCCGTGTTTCTTCTGCAGAAGAAATACGTCCGAGGTGAATAACGCTATCAAAGTCATGATGCTTAAACAGGTCTTCAAAAACGCGTTTATTGAAATCGACTTTATAACTTGGAATGTCGTCGCTGTGATAGGTGATTTTACGGAAATCTACAGCAGCAATTTGGTATTCATCACGAAGTCGATTAATGACTTGCTGGGCTAAGGCGCCGGCAGCGCCTGTAACAAGAACGTTTTTCTTGTGCTCAGCTTTTTTCTTGCTGATTGTTTTGCTAGTGTTTGTACGAGAACTCATTCGAATATTGCCTCCCTTTCATTCAATCCTTTTGCAATCAAGCCATTGATGGCTGATTTAACCTTTTCAACTCTACGCGTCACTTGCTCTTCAGTAAGATCTTCGTCTTCGAAGTAAATAGGTTTCCCAAAGTTGAGGCGAACTTTCGCAGGGAAAATGAAAGGCAGGGCTATTGGAACATAAGGAACGTTTAAAAGCTTAGCTAAGGGCTTGATATTGGCGATAGCAGGGATGGTCTCCTCACAGCCAACGACGCCAACCGGAATAATCGGTGTGGTGTGCTTCATTGCCAAGTGCACAAAGCCATTTCCGAAACGTGCAAGCTGATAGCGATCTTTGTATAGCTTTCCTGAGCCTCGTATTCCCTCCGGGAAAACCACAATAGCCTCACCATTTTCAAGCATTTTTGCGCAATTTATAGGGTCGCCTAATACGGCACCAACCTGATTCAGAAAATTTCCAAGGAATGGAACTGTTGGAAAGAAGCGCTCAATCATTGCGCGAGGTAAACGAGGAGAATTTTCTCGGTTTGCTACTGCATAACCGATAAGTGTTCCATCAATAGGAAGCTGTCCACTATGGTTTGCGATAATTAGTACGGGCCCTGAATCGGGAGTATGCTCAATCCCGCTAGTCTCTACGCGAAAGTATTTGTTGTAAATGCCAGAGAATAAAGAAAAAACAATCTTATTGGTATCAGAGTTAAAACCCCATGGGTCATAGCCAAGGGTTCCAACTGGTTTTTCTATCTTATCGAGTTGGACGTTTAGTTCTTTTGATACTAGTTTATCTTTTAGAAAAGATTTTAAGCCCATTTCAAATCCTTTGACATATTATTGTGTTGCTGTTCTATCTTGACTCGACTTAGTTTTGTGACTGTGAGTCGACATGAACATTATGTCATATTATTACGCTGCGGGTCTTTTTAAATCAGGATTAAAGGGCAATAAAATATATAGGGATTGATTTATCACATACAAAAAAATTAAGCCTTTTCGCTTTAGAGAAAGTATCTTTCGCGCTTGGCACGATTCAATACTATAGTGATAGTAAGTCCTTTTATGAGATTCTTATGGATATAAGTGTATATGTTGGAGCGTTGGTTGCTCTATTTGTGATCATCGATCCGATTGGAATGGCTTTAATTTTCCATTCTTTGCTTGAAAGTGGTTCAGGTCGAAAGTTGATCGCTTTCAAGGCCTGTCTTATTTCCACGATGCTACTAGTATTGTTTGGCAATTTTGGTGAACTCCTTTTAAGTAAGCTTGCGATTAGTATTCATGCATTCAAGATATCCGGTGGCGTGCTTTTGTTTTATACGGCGTTTCGTATGGTTACCAGTAGTTTGTCTTTCGCTGGCAGCGGGAATGGCAGAGATATATCGGTTTTCCCATTGTCCATACCGCTACTTGCGGGGCCTGGCTCTTTAACAGTAAGTATTTTGTTGTTTTCTTCGACTAGTTCGGCTTTGGGCCAGCTTTCTGTGATGTTTGCCATTGTATCTATCAGCACGCTAACCTGTATTCTGATGATTTTTTCGGGCAATGTTAAACGCCTGGTTGGTGCGATAGGTGATGAAGTATTAAAACGTTTTTTAGGAATGATCTTAGCTGCACTGGCAATCCAGTTTATTCTGGATGGCTTGCGAGTATTTACTTAATGTCGGCGAATCAGCTTATGCTGCTATAAGGAATCAAAGCTTATTAAGCGCATTTTCAAGAGAAATGCTTTTTAGGTTTTGTGCCTCGGCAACGTTCTTGTTACAGAGCTCCCCATTAACAATATTCAGACCTTTCATAAAGCCCGGGTTCGTTTCCAGTGCTTTACGACAACCTCTATTAGCAAGCTCGATTACGTAAGGCGCTGTAGCGTTCGTTAAAGCTAGAGTTGAACTTCGTGCAACGGCTCCGGGCATATTGGCGACGCAATAATGTACGACATTATTTATTGTGAATACTGGCTTTTCATGAGTTGTAGGTTTTGAGGTTTCAATACATCCACCTTGGTCTATCGCCACATCTACGATCACGCTGCCGCTTTTCATCTGGCTTAGGTCAGTTTTAGTAATTAGCTTTGGGGCGGTAGCGCCGGGAATTAGCACAGCCCCAATAACAAGGTCGCAGTGAGGTAGGAGTTTGAGTAGGGCTGCGCGACTTGCGTATAGAGTTTTGATGCTGTTGCCAAACTCGCTTTCTAGTGTTCTTAGTGTTTCAATCGATTTATCGAATACGGTTACGTCGCTCCCCATGCCAACAGCGATTTTAGCAGCATTGCGGCCGACAACTCCGCCACCAAGTATCAGAACGCGTGCCGGTTCGACACCGGGGGCACCACTTAAGAGTACGCCGCGACCTCCCTGCGATTTCTCAAGGCAGTGAGCGCCTGCCTGAATTGACATTCGGCCAGCAATCTCTGACATTGGTGTAAGAAGAGGAAGGTGTCCCGCAGCATCGGAAACCGTCTCATAGGCGATGCACGTTGCTTTACTATCTAGCAAGTCGCTTGTTTGCTGAAGATCTGGTGCAAGGTGTAAATATGTAAACAGTATATGACCTGCGGTGAGCTGGCTGCGCTCCCAGGCTTGCGGCTCCTTTACCTTAAGAATCAGGTTTGCTTGGTGAAAAATATCAACAGCAGATTCGAGCACAGTCGACCCTGCGTCAAGGTATTCTTGGTTTGAAAAACCGGATCCTAATCCTGCATCTTTCTCTATAAAAACCTTATGTCCATGAGAATAGAGCTCGTGAGCAATGTTAGGCGTCATGGCGACGCGGAATTCGTTATTTTTGACTTCTTTTGGTACACCAATACGCATTGCTGACTCCTTTAAAAAACGCCAGATATGTTATTAGTATAGCTGTATTTTTAGCGGATGAAGAACGACGTAAGGGGAAGAGGAGGGGGAGTTTGTTTGAAAAGCTCCACCTCTAAGATCCTGGTTTGGGGGCTTAGAGGTGGGTACTAAGCACTCGTTAGCCGCGACGGCGAAATAGTGGTTGATTCATAAAGCTTGCTGCTTGATAAGATTCAGTAAAGTCGGACAAGCCTTCTTGTGCGACCTCAATATCTTTGTCTTCTCGAACTGCATATGCGTCAAAACCGCAGCGTTTCAGATAGAAAAGCTGGTCGTGAAGAATGTCGCCAATTGCACGAATTTCACCCTCAAAGTTCAAACGGTCGCGAAGTATACGAGCATAGGAGTAGCCGCGCCCGTCAACAAACTTAGGGAAGTTTATTGCAATAGCAGGAAGCTTATCCAGGTAGGGTGCAAGCGCTTCCGGTTCTTCGTCGCTGTCGAGCCAAACGCCAACTTCAGAAGCATCAATGCATCCAGGGTTTTCAAGCAAATAGTTTAAGGGAACAAATACCTGGCTCTGCTCAAGCTTGCCTGAAAAACCTTTATCTAGAATTTGCCACGCATCATCGACAATCTTATCTACTTTAATCAGCCTTGGCATATACGCGCTCCTTAAAAGGTAGCATTCCAATTCTACGGAATGTATCAATAAACAGTTCTTCTTCAGTTCGGTTTTCAATATAAACGTTGATAATCTTTTCAACGACTTCAGGCATCTGAGCTCTAGCGAAGGACGGGCCTAATATTTTGCCAATGGCGGCATCTTTACCCGAGTTTCCACCTAGAGATACCTGATAGAATTCTTCGCCGCGCTTATCAACACCGAGAATTCCAATGTTACCCACATGGTGATGACCGCAAGCGTTCATACAGCCTGATATATTTAAATCGATCTCGCCGATGTCATAGACATAATCTAGATCATCAAACTTGATTTGAATCTGCTCAGCTACTGGTATTGATTTGGCGTTTGCAAGGCCACAAAAGTCGCCGCCTGGGCAGCAAATAATGTCTGTAATCATGCCAAGGTTAGGCGTTGCAAAACCAGCTGCTTTAGCCTCACTCCATAATTCAAACAACATATTCTGAGGAACGTCTGCAAGAACAATGTTCTGGTCGTGTGTTACACGGACTTCACCAAAACTATACTTATCAGCCATGTCTGCAATTGTATCAACCTGCTTGTCAGATGCATCGCCTGGTGGTGTGCCCGTTTTCTTAAGTGTTAGCGTAACGATCGAGTAGCCAGGCTTTTTATGGTCATTGACATTACGCTTGATCCAATTGGCAAAGCCTTTGTGCTCGTCTTGTTGCTTAACAAAGCTTTCACTATTATCAGCAAGCGATTGGTATGCTGGTTCTGTAAAGAAGTTTTTTACACGGTCAATTTCTTCATTGGTCAGTGTTGTCGCTCCATCCTTGATATGCTCCCATTCAGCTTCAACGCGTTCTGCGAACTTGGCGGGTGTAAGGGCTTTTACAAGGATTTTAATACGAGCTTTGTATTTGTTGTCGCGGCGACCGTGAATATTGTAGACACGCAAGATCGCATCGAGATAACTAAGCAGGTGCTTCTCGGGTAAAAACTCACGAATTACCGAGGCAATGATTGGCGTACGGCCTAGCCCACCACCGGCCAAAACTTTAAAGCCAATTTCACCTGCATCGTTCTTAACAAGCTCCAGAGCAATATCATTCACTAGAGACTCAGTACGATCTGTATCACCACAAGCGTTTACCGAGATTTTGAATTTACGTGGCAAGAATGCAAACTCAGGATGGAAAGTCGACCACTGACGTATGATCTCGCAGTAAGGGCGCGGGTCTAACAATTCATTCGCTGCCACACCGGCAAACTGGTCAGTCGTGGTGTTACGAATACAATTGCCACTCGTTTGAATGGAATGCATTTCAACACTACGAAGCTCGTCAAGAATGTCTGGGACATCTTTTAGCTCGGGCCAGTTGAATTGGACGTTTTGGCGAGTAGTAAAGTGCAGGTAGCCTTTGTCGTAGTCACGACTGATTGAAGCGAGCTTCCTAAGCTGTGTGGAAGACAGCATGCCGTAAGGTACGGCGACCCGAAGCATAGGTGCTAATCGCTGGACGTATAGACCGTTTTGCAGACGTAAAGGCAAAAAGTCGTCACCTGCCAAAGTCCCTTCAAGAAAGCGTTGGGTTTGACCGCGGAACTGCTGAACCCGTTCCTGGACGATCTGTTTGTCGTAACCATCGTATTTGTACATTTAGTGCGTCTCAATCGTACTTGCTTAATATAATTTAGCCCAAAGCAGCCTGGGGCCATTTTTGCGGGCGCTAAGGGTATCAGTTTTTAATAAGCGGTTAAATAACCAGCTTATATAAGTTTGTTTAGCTATTACGGGTTTTGGTTATATAAAAGCCGTTTTTTAGCGATTAATCATAGTTTAGTACCGGACTCAACCATTTTTCTGCTTCAGTGATAGACATTGATTTACGCTTAGCGTAATCCTCGACCTGGTCTTTGGTAATTTTTCCAACAGAAAAATATTTTGAATCAGGGTGGGAATAATAAAACCCACTAACTGAAGCTGCAGGTGTCATTGCAAAGTGTTCGGTTAATGAAATTCCGGCACTGTTTTCGGGTTCCAGTAGCTTGAACAGCTCGGTCTTTTCAGTATGATCAGGGCAAGCAGGGTAGCCCGGAGCAGGGCGGATACCGCGGTATTTTTCTTTAATCAAGGCGTCGTTATCAAAGCTTTCATCTCCAGCGTAAGCCCAGAACTCTTTACGAACTCTTTCGTGCATACGCTCAGCGAAAGCTTCGGCTAGGCGGTCAGCTAGCGCTTTGACCATAATCGCGTTGTAGTCGTCATGTTTTGCTTCGAACTCGGTGGCAAGTTCTTCAGCACCGATTCCAGCGGTGACTGCAAAGCCACCGATATAGTCATTGAGACCCGTTTCTTTAGGTGCAATAAAGTCAGCTAGTGATAAGCTAAATTGATTGCCCGCTTTGTCAGATTGCTGGCGTAGGTGATTCAGGCTTAGATTTACCTTAGATCGACTTTCGTCTGCAAATACAGTAATTTCATCATCGCCTTGAGCGTTTGCTGGCCAAAATCCGATAACAGCCTTGGCTTTTAGTTTTTTATTGCTTATCAGATCCTTGAGCATTTTTTGTGCATCATTGAAAAGACTCTGAGCAGCTTCACCGATATGCTCATCTTTTAATATTTTCGGGTATTTTCCAACCAGGTCCCACGTGATAAAAAACGGAGTCCAATCGATATAGTCAACTAATTCTTCAAGTGGGTAGTCTTCAAAGATTTTGGTGCCGGTAAATTTCGGCTTAGGTGGTTCGTAGCCGCTCCAATCAAGTGACAGCTTGTTTGCTACTGCTTTTTCATAGCTTAGGAAGCTGGACTTGGCGCTGCGGTTTTTACGACGTTCGCGTACCGTCTCATATTCCACCTTCACGTTCTCGACAAAGGTGTCACGCTGTGTATCACTTAACAAAGAGGTAGCAACACTGACACTACGTGAGGCATCTGTGACATAGACTGAAATATTATTTTGATACTGAGGTTCTATCTTCACAGCGGTGTGAGCCTTAGAGGTCGTTGCACCACCGATCATTAGTGGTATATCCAAGCCTTCTCGCTGCAGCTCTTTTGCGATATGGACCATTTCGTCAAGCGACGGTGTGATTAGGCCACTAACTCCAATAATGTCTACATTATGTTCTTTGGCGGCAGCAAGTATTTTATCGGCAGGAACCATTACACCAAGATCTATTACTTCATAGTTGTTGCACTGTAAAACGACACCAACGATATTCTTGCCGATATCATGTACATCGCCTTTAGCGGTGGCCATTAGGATTTTACCCTTGGTCGTTTGTTTATCACTTTTTTCTGCTTCAATGAAGGGGACGAGATGTGCGACTGACTGTTTCATTACCCGGGCGCTTTTAACGACTTGTGGTAAGAACATTTTACCTTCGCCAAATAGGTCGCCTACGACATTCATTCCATCCATTAAAGGGCCTTCGATGACCTCAATTGGTCTCGCTGCTTTGACGCGAGCTTCTTCGGTATCTTCTGTAATAAAGGTGGTAATACCTTTAACAAGCGCGTGTTCGAGTCGCTTTTCGACAGGCAGCTTACGCCACTCTAGATCCTCTTTCTTCTTCTCACCGGCTTCACCGCGGAAATTATCAGCTATTTCAAGAAGTCGATCAGTTGAGTCGTCCCGTCTATTTAGGACAACATCTTCGACGCGCTCTTTTAGCTCTGGATCAATATCGTCATAGATAACTAGTTGTCCGGGATTGACGATACCCATGTTCATACCGGCTTTTATGGCGTGATAAAGAAAGACGGAATGAATAGCCTCGCGTACTGGGTTGTTGCCGCGGAAGGAAAACGAGACGTTACTAACGCCACCAGAGACACTTGCATAGGGTAGGTTTTGACGAATCCAGCGAGTAGCTTCGATAAAGTCAACGGCGTAGTTGTTATGTTCTTCGATACCTGTTGCGACCGCAAAAATATTCGGGTCAAAAATAATATCTTCAGGAGGCATGCCTAAGCCAACCAATACGTCGTATGAGCGCTTACAAATCTCTATCTTACGATCTAAGGAGTCGGCCTGACCCTTCTCATCGAAAGCCATCACTACCGCGGCCGCACCGTAACGAATACAGGCTTTCGCATGATCGATAAATTGCTCTTCGCCTTCCTTCAAGCTAATTGAGTTAACGACAGCCTTCCCTTGTACGCAACGCAGTCCGGCCTCAATTACTTCCCACTTAGAGGAGTCAATCATAATTGGTGCTTTGGAGATATCTGGTTCTGAAGCGACGAGGTTGAGAAAGTGGACCATCGCTTCTTTGGATTCCAGCATGCCTTCATCCATATTGATATCGATGATTTGTGCGCCGTTTTCAACTTGCTGTCTTGCAACGTCGAGTGCTTCTTCAAACTCTTCGTCTTTAATAAGCCTCAAAAACTTCTTTGAACCAGTAACGTTAGTGCGCTCACCGACATTAATGAATAGTGAGTCTTCATCTGTAACAAAAGCTTCTAAGCCGGAAAGGCGAAGTTTGGGTTTGATCTGTGGAATAGCCCTTGTACTGTGTTTCTCCATACGTCGTGCGATTTCAGCAATGTGCTCTGGTGTTGAACCGCAGCAGCCACCGATAATGTTGATTAAATTATCTTTTGCGAAGGTCTCAACGATATCGGCCATTTCTTCAGGTGTTTGATCGTATTCACCAAACTCATTCGGCAGGCCTGCGTTAGGGTGGGCGCTAACATAGCATTCGCCCTTGGTAGATAACTCTTCAATGTAGGGCCGAAGTGCATCGGCACCCAGAGCGCAGTTAAAACCGATGCTCAGAGGCTTGCAGTGCTTAACAGATATTAGGAAGGCCTCAGCTGTCTGCCCGGACAGAGTACGGCCCGAGGCGTCAGTGATGGTGCCTGAAATCATGATTGGCAGTTTCAGTTTGGAATCCTGAAAGTATTGTTCAACTGCATAAATAGCTGCTTCAGCATTAAGCGTATCGAATATGGTCTCGATCATGATTATGTCGGCACCGCCTTTTACCAAGGCATCGGTGGCTTCATAATAATTGTCGTAAAGCTCTTCGAAAGTGACGTTTCTAAAACCCGGGTCGTTAACGTCGGGGCTAATGGATGCCGTACGTGATGTTGGGCCAACGACACCTGCAACAAATCTTGGCTTGTCGGGCGTTTCAGCGGTCTTCTTCTCCGCTTCTTCACGTGCAATACGTGCAGCTTCGAAATTTAACTCGTATACAAGCTCTTCCATGCCATAGTCAGCTTGGGAAACTTTGGTCGAGTTGAAAGTGTTTGTTTCAATTATATCTGCGCCTGCATCTAGATATTGTTTATGGATGCTAGCAATGGCGTCTACTTGAGTCAGGCATAATAGGTCATTATTGCCTTTAACTTCCGAAGGGTGGTCTTTGAACCTTTCACCGCGATAGTCTTCCTCTTCAAACTTAAAGCGCTGGATCATTGTTCCGGTAGCGCCATCCAGTATTAGGATGCGCTTGCTTAGCGCGTCGTTCAAAAGCTGAGTTCTATTTTGTATGTTGGACATTAAATGTGTATTCCCAAAATAAGGTGAAATAGCACGCAATTCTATGCGATGTTGTAGAAAGCGCTATCTTAGCGGAAATAAAAGTATATTGAAATATTTTGATATAGAAAATAATATCTAAAAACCTGACAATTTCTGCTCTCACACAA
>NZ_LWGJ01001032.1:0-937 GCF_001635845.1 Oleiphilus sp. HI0132
GCTATCTTCCCTGGTTTTATGGATCGCAGCACCACTTGCATTCGCCGCCTACTTATTGAAGAAACGAGAGGTATAAGGTGATGAATCATAAGCCCCCCCACCAAAACGCTAAACAGTCGCCTTTAGTTCCGGTGCTGGTTTTGCTGATTCAAGGCGTATTAATTTTCGGGATTGTTTCGTGTAGTGAAAACGATCCTAAAGCTAAGCCAGAAATCAGCGCCGTACATATTGAAGACCAGGACGAATGCCACCTGTGTGGAATGCTTATCAACCAGTTTGCCGGCCCTAAAGGTGAGATGTTTGAGAAGAATAAATCGTCGGTACGTAAGTTTTGCTCAGTGAATGACTTGTTCGCCTATATGCTTCAACCTGAAAATATCCATAACACAGCTAAAGCATTTGTCCATGATATGACGAGCAGTCCTTGGGGTAATACTCGCGAAGCCGAGCTAATCGATGCCAAACAAGCCTGGTATGTAATTGGTCATAAGCTCCCCGGAGCAATGGGACCGGCCCTGGCTTCATTTAAAAACAAGAACAGTGCAGAAGCGTTTGCCAAATCACAGGGGGGCAAAGTTCTGGCATTTTCTGATATTTCGCTCGAAGTGCTAAATCAAGCTATGCATGCTCACTCAATGCATCAGACCGACAAGCTCAAACATGGGCATATGCAATAGGCCACTTTCATGAAGAGCGTGGTGCTAAACACTCAAGTGATGACATTTTATATAAGCAAGTCAATCGGACATCAAATTCGCTGCTAAAGCAGTCTGACTCTACCGAGGTAAGTTGATTAGGGCTCACTTATCCTCAGATTCGTTTTCCTTACTGTGCTTGCCACCTAAAACTTTCGCCCCTTTGTGTGCAAGCTTCCCTCCAGCCTTGAGCGAGAAGTATATGGTATTGAGTATATCTTTATGGCTATCTTCTATCGGCA
>NZ_LWGJ01001033.1:0-4533 GCF_001635845.1 Oleiphilus sp. HI0132
AAATGATGATGCAGAGTAACATAAATCCCTAATTAATAATCACTGTGGAATTGTTTTTTTGATCTATACTTTTTAAAAGTATCAAAGAGTTACTTAAGGTTATTACGAAAAAGGAATTGAAAAACCTTGTGCTTGAGCTGAATTATAGTAGGCTAAGCTACGGTTTTTGCTGATAAAAAGTGAATAAAGATTCAGTTTTGGCCTATTACAGGAAGTAACGCTTGACGATAAGTAAGCAAATAAAAAGGTAAATTAGAATGTCCACAATACTCAAACCGATAGAAAGTAAAACAAAGCACCTCGATTTCTTTCTATCGCAATGTCATCGTAGAAAATACCCTAGTAAAAGTACAATCATTTACGCCGGCGATAAAAGTGATTCCTTATTTTATATTATTAAAGGCTCGGTAACGGTAATCATTGAAGATGATGATGGTCGTGAGATGATCATGGCTTATTTGAATGCCGGTGATTTCTTCGGTGAGATGGGCTTGTTTGATAATCTGGACTCTCGAAGTGCCTGGGTTAAAGCCAAAACCGAGTGTGAAGTTGCTGAGATCAGCTACAACAAGTTCCGGGAAATATCGTCTCAAGACTCGCGTATTTTGTATTTTATTGGTGAGCAAATGGCGAGTCGTTTGCGACAGACAACGCGTAAGGTGGGTGACTTAGCATTTCTTGATGTAACGGGTCGTGTTGCACGCACTTTACTGGATTTATGTAAAGAACCTGATGCGATGACTCATCCAGACGGCATGCAAATTAAGATTACGCGTCAAGAAATAGGGCGAATAGTTGGCTGTTCTCGTGAAATGGTTGGACGTGTACTTAAGACCCTTGAGGATCAGGGATTAGTTCAGGTTAAGGGTAAAACTATGGTGGTTTACGGTACGCGTTAACTCTTTAGGTTTTCCCATTTTGTTTAAGAAAAAGCAGGCTTAGCCTGCTTTTTTTGTTTGGGCTGTGGGTAATATACCTATTCTATATTTTGTTGGTAGAAGGTTTAATTCAAATAGCAATGTAAATAGTGGTTGACCTTCGGTCTGGATTCCGATGGAATATGCTTATAAGGTGAATGTGACCCGTGACCCTTTAATTATATGGTCGGGCTTTCTTGTCTCGGCACCTGTGATAAGTTTGTTCGGTTAGTAGTCAGTGATCATAAAAGGATTTAAGTGATGACATGGAATTCGACCCGCTTGCAATTAGACAAAGCCTTCTTGTTTGTTAGTGATGATTCTTTAGCATGTTCTTCTGCGCGACGTGTAGCTAAATTTAAAGGCCTGCGTATACAAAGTGCAAACTCTATTCAATCAGCTATTTCCTTTTTGGAACATAAACCCGCTGATTATTTTCTGGTTGTGATGGATGAGGAGAGCGCCAGCTTTTCGGCATATTCATTTTTAAACGAAGCTGATCAGCGTTGGCCTCATATCAAGGTTGTTTCGACTAGTAGCTTTATCGATAGCGGTGAACTCTTATCAAAGACTCCAAAAAATCTTGAGCTGGATGCTGTGTTGAGCTGCTTATTGAGTAAAGCCTGTGAGGAGCTTTTGAGTGAGAATAGCTGTATTCAGCAGGTTATAGATGACCGCTTGGCTGTTCTGAAAAAGGGGATTGAAAAAGCGCAATTAAGCAAACAGCATCGAGAACAATTGGTGTTATTTCCAGCAGAGTATTTGGCTGTATGTGAGCGAGGTTGGCTGCACTCCAAGCGTTATATGGACGAGGTATGTATTCGGGATAGCGAGCAATTCAAGCGTTTTCTAAGCCAGAGAATAATAGCGGCAGTTAAAAGAGTTTATGCTAGAGAAGTTGAGACAGCGATGAATAGTAATTTTCGTTTGTCTAAGTTGCTGCGTCAGTTCGGTATCAAGAGCGAAAAACGATTTGATCGCAATATTGAAAGTAATGAGGCTGCAATGGTGTTGATGCTTGCGACCCTTAAAGATTATTACTCCATTTTAGGTTATGACATTAAAGACATGGTTCAGCCTCAAAGAGAGTGTATTCACTTTGATCTTGGAGGGCGATTTACATATAACGATTACTTTAACCCCTTACTATCAAGTGTTGAGCGTGGTGCAGAATTAGCTTGCTTAAAACTAGAGTTTTTCATGTTGGCGAAGGCGTCAAATCTACGAGCAGAAATTAGTTATGACGAAACCTATTCGCTTTGTCTGGTTTGTTAGGAGTGAAGGTGCACGTTAAGGTAATCTCTACCGATCAGGTCTTGCTCGATACGCTAAGAATATCTCTAGATGTATTGCTGGGGTGCGAATTTGAGACGTTCAACCAAATATCTCCTGAGCTTGAACAGCAGCTTCTATTAGCGGGAAGCGAGAGCATTCTTCTCGTCGATGCAGGAATCCCAGGGGTTGATTATTGGGCTTTGGTTGGCTGGCTCGGTAGACAGTTCAAAGGCCAGGTGATTATCCTAACCAGTCCAAACTCTTATAACTTGAGCGCAGCAAAAATGATGCGCCTGGGGTGTTATGCCGTTTTGGATAAAAATAAGGGCTTCGCTCCTTGTTGGAGTGCGATTATATCCGCAGCCCAGGGGGATACGTTTATTGAGGGGGATAGTCCTTTTGCACAGCTCAGCTCCTCTGATCAGGAGCTTGCTAGAGAACTGTTAATTTACGATGTTAATCAATTATCTGAAATGAAGGGAATCTCCCAGCAAGCTATTAATAAAAAGAAATTGGCGATATATAACAAGCTCAGTATATGCTCTGTTCCAAATGATAAGGCCTTCCGCGTACTGGCCAAGTTATTTCAGTATCACTAGACTATTTTTTTGAAAAGGTTGTAGCTACAACTATTCACACCCAAAAATTGCTTATAACATTAGTTCCAGATAAGACGTTCTTCACGCAGTAAAGGGATTTAGCTTTGCCTTACGCAAGGGATACGCCGCGGAAGAGTTTATGCTAGCGAACTAGCCTTATCTATCATGAGGAGTCGAGGGATGCTGCTTAGCGAGTATTATTATTCTTTCAGTGGCATTTGGCTGTTAACTTCGTGAACAAGCGGGTAGGGCTCAAGGATGAGCATCTGTGATGAGGGTTTATCAACCTACCAAGAGGTCAGCAAGACTTCAGCTTGGGTAGCGGGGAGTAGTGCGCAAGGAAGCACATTGCTCCCCGCTTTTTAATTGATTAGCGCTGTCTGTCAGGTAACGATTATCTTTTGCCCACTAGCAACGACTTTTTCTGAGCGAGGGCGCTTTGGCGTATCAATGCCTCTTAATGCTGCCGGCCGTTCGTATATTGCTTTTACCCACCTTTCCAAGTTTGGATAGCTATCGATTTCAACACCCGACCAGTTGTGGGTTCGAACCCAAGCCCAGTTTGCGATATCTGCAATGCTGTAATTGTTTACCAGGTACTCATGTTCACTTAAGTGAGAGTCAAGTACTCCAAACAAACGCTTTACCTCGTTATGATAACGGTCAATAGCTGCGGGGATTTTTTCTGGAAAGTAGCGAAAGAAAACATTTGCTTGCCCCATCATTGGACCAATTCCGCCCATTTGGAACATTAGCCACTGATTTATAAGCGCGCGCTCGTTAGGTGTATGTGCGTAAAAATTTCCCGACTTTTCGGCTAGGTAGATCAGGATGGCCCCCGATTCGAAAAGAGTAAAACCTTCGTTGTCGTGATCAATAATCGCCGGTATTCGCCCATTCGGGTTAATAGCGATATACTCGGGCGTTTTTTGTTCACCTTTAGATAGGTCAACAGTGATTACTTTGTAAGGAATATTCATTTCCTCTAACGCAATGCTAATCTTGTGTCCGTTAGGGGTTGGTGATGTATATAGATCAATCATATATGTACCTAGGCTTTAGCCGATGGGCGAGAGGAAACTTCTTTATACCAGCGCAGAAGGTGAACTTGTTCTTTGTCTATAGATATCTGATTCACTCGATTAAAGTCCATTGTGCAGAGTGCGGTAATATCAGCAATGCTGAATGTGTCACCGGCAAGAAATGCATTGTGCTCTAAATGCTTATTCAGGTGTGTCATAAATTTTCTAACATGAGTGGCACACTCGGCTCCCCATTCCTTAATTGGATTCATTCTGTCTTTAAAGTAGCCGCTTGAGTGTTGAAAGCACATACCTGTTGGCATCAGAAAGTAAAACTCCGCCCAACGTTGCCACATTTCTATTTGAGCCTTTTCGAAAGCAGTTTCACCCATTAGAGGCTTCTCTGTATATAGCTCTTCAAAGTATCGACAGATGGCGACGGACTCAGAAATTGTTTGGCCATTATCGAGCTCTAGAACCGGAACTTTAGCCAATGGATTTTTTTGTTTGAATTCTGAGTTTAGGTTTTCTCCTTTTTGAAGGTCGATCTCAATGAACTCTATGTCCGTAATCCCTTTTTCAGCTAAGAAAATTCGGACTCTGCGCGGGTTCGGTGCGATTCTCATCTCATATATTTTCATAGGGTTTTTCCTTATTCGTTATTGGTCGGGATTTAGTAATTTTTCTAACTGATCGTTTAGAATGGTATTTTTTTCTAAA
>NZ_LWGJ01001034.1:0-15506 GCF_001635845.1 Oleiphilus sp. HI0132
CGTTTGGGCGAGTACTTTCTGCCTCAATATCCCGTGCCTGAAGGCATGACAATGGATGAGTTTTTTCGCAAGCTTTGTCATGACGACCTGGATGAGCGCTTAAAAGTAATTTTGGCTAATTGTCCTGAAGACGAGCTTGAGGAACGGCGAAAACCTTATCTGGATCGCTTGAAATTTGAACTCGATATCATTCTTCAGATGGGGTTTCCCGGCTATTTTCTGATCGTAATGGACTTTATTAAATGGGCGAAGGATCATGATATCCCTGTTGGCCCGGGTCGTGGTTCAGGTGCTGGTTCACTTGTTGCATATGTATTGAAAATTACCGACCTGGATCCCTTGCAATACGATCTACTATTCGAACGTTTCTTGAACCCGGAACGTGTCTCGATGCCTGACTTTGACGTTGACTTCTGTATGGATGGGCGAGACCGGGTTATCTCTTATGTTGCTGATCATTACGGCAGGGATGCGGTATCGCAGATTATTACCTTTGGTACGATGGCAGCAAAGGCTGTGGTGCGAGATGTTGCGCGTGTGCAGGGTAAATCTTACGGTTTGGCTGACCGGCTTTCGAAGATGATTCCTTTCGAAATCGGCATGACTTTGTCAAAGGCGATTGAGCAGGAACCGACCTTAAAAACTTTTCTTGATGAAGACGAAGAAGCCCAGGAGATCTGGGAAATGGCTGTCTGTCTAGAAGGGATTACGCGTAACGTCGGTAAGCACGCCGGTGGTGTTGTTATCGCACCGACTAAACTGACAGACTTTGCTGCACTTTATTGTGATGAAGAAGGCGGTGGCCTGGTTACCCAGTTCGATAAAAATGATGTTGAAGATGCAGGCCTGGTTAAGTTCGACTTCTTGGGGCTTCGTACTCTAACTATCGTTGACTGGGCTTTGAAGATGATTAACCCTCGCTTGGCAGCGAAAGGTAAAGAGCCTATTAATATTGACCATATCCCACTGGATGATAGGCCCTCTTTTGAATTGCTGAAGTCAGCAGAAACAACGGCGGTATTCCAGCTGGAATCCCGTGGTATGAAAGACTTGATTCGTCGACTTCAGCCAGACAACCTTGAAGATATGATCGCACTGGTTGCACTATTTAGACCGGGGCCTTTGGAGTCAGGCATGGTTGATGACTTTATCAACCGTAAGCATGGGCGGGCAGAAGTAGCCTATCCTCATCCTGACTTTCAGCATGAGAGTCTGAAAGGCATTCTAGAACCGACTTACGGTGTTATTGTCTATCAGGAACAGGTTATGCAGATTGCACAGACCTTGGCAGGATATACGCTAGGTGGCGCGGATATGCTGCGTCGTGCAATGGGTAAGAAAAAACCGGAAGAAATGGCTAAGCAGCGCGATACCTTCCGTGAAGGTGCTGCGTCAATTGGTGTTGACCCAGACCTCGCCATGAAAATATTCGACTTGGTAGAAAAGTTTGCGGGCTATGGTTTTAACAAGTCTCACTCAGCGGCCTATGCGGTCGTTTCCTATCAAACATTGTGGCTAAAGACTCATTTTCCTTCAGAGTTTATGGCTGCGGTACTGACTGCCGATATGCAAAATACCGACAAGGTGGTGACCTTAGTCGAAGAGTGTCGTCAGATGAAAATCTCTTTGGTGCTGCCGAATGTCAATGTCAGTCAATATACCTTTACCGTTGATGACGATCTTCAGGTTGTCTACGGTTTGGGTGCCATTAAAGGCTTAGGGGAAGGGCCCGTTGAGAGTGTCTTGGAAGCCAGGGAAGAGGGCGGACCATTTAAAAGTCTGTTTGATTTTTGTGACCGGGTAGATTTGAAGAAGGTGAATAAGCGAGCTCTGGAAGCATTGATCCGAGCCGGTGCCATGGATTCGATTGGCCCGAGCCGCGCGAGGATGATGGAAAGTATTACCGAAGCAGTACAACGCGCTGACCAGAATGCCAGAAACCAAAATGCGGGTATGATGGATATGTTTGGCGAGGTTGTTCCTGACGAAGATGAGGATGTCTACGCAAGTTCAGAAGGTGTTCGTGAGTGGAGTGAAAAAGAGCGGCTAGGGCAGGAAAAAGACACCTTGGGCTTATACCTGACAGGTCACCCTTTTGATGAGTATGAAAAAGAGGTTAGGCGTTTTGCTCCGAACTCTATATTAAACCTTAAGTCCAGTCGTAATCGGACGACGGTAGTGGGTTTGATTGTTGAAATTCGGGTAATGAAGAATAAACGTGGCCAGACCATGTGCTTCGTTACTTTGGATGATCGTAGTGCACGAATTGAGGCGACACTATTTGCGGATACATTTGACGAGTGTCGCGAGGCTATTCAAAAGGATGAGGTGGTTGCTGTTTCTGGTGTAGTGAGTCTTGATGACTATTCCGGAATGCTGAAGATGCGAGTTAGCCAGGTACAAAGTATTGCTTCAGCGAGAATTAACTTTGCCAAGAATATCTCTATCAGTATTAGTCAGGCGCAGTGTGCTGACGGAATGCTAGAAAGCGTTAAGAGTAAGTTGGAACCTTATCGTTGTACTCAGCCAGTACCTGCTGCACCAGCAATGCTTGGTGAGGGGGCAATGGTGCGAGAAGAAGAGTCGCTTCAGCCAGCAGGTTGTAAGGTTGCCTTAAGCTACCAGCGACCTGATGTGAGTGCGGTTATCGAATTTGGTGATAGCTGGCGGGTTGAGCCTGCTGACGAATTGTTTCAAGAGTTAGAGTATTTGCTGGGTGAAGGGAAGGCGCAGCTCGTTTATTAGCCTCATATTTTTTTTATGTTGTGGCGGGATTTTCACTTATGCTGTCTGGTAAGGCGGCGAAAAAAAAGTAACAATAGCCCCCTCAAATCTAATGGAAGAGTCAGTTAGCCAGACTAAAGCGGTTTATTATGAATTTATACTACCTTGATTTTGAACAGCCCATTGCAGAGCTGGAAGAAAAAATAGAAGAACTTCGCTTGGTCGGCAGTGATCAGGAGCTCAATATTCAAGAAGTGATTGAGCGTCTTGAGCATGAATGCGAGATTCGTACAAAAGATATTTTTGCGAATCTTAATGCTTGGGATGTCGCGCGCTTGGCTAGACATCCAAAGCGTCCTTATACGCTTGATTACATTGAGCAGATTTTCACAGACTTTGATGAGTTGCATGGTGATAGAACTTATGCTGATGATCAGTCGATTGTAGGTGGTATTGCTCGGCTTGAAGGGCGTCCAGTAATGATTATTGGTCATCAGAAAGGGCGCGAAGTTAAAGAAAAGGTCAAGCGTAACTTTGGTATGCCCCGGCCAGAGGGTTACCGCAAGGCTTGTCGCCTTATGGAGCTAGCTGAACGTTTTTCCTTGCCTATTATCACCTTTATAGACACGCCAGGTGCCTACCCGGGAATTGGTGCTGAAGAGCGCGGCCAAAGCCAGGCGATAGCTCATAATCTAGCTGTCATGTCTCGGCTTAAAACGCCAATTATATCCACTGTTATTGGTGAAGGTGGTTCTGGTGGCGCGCTGGCTATTGGTGTCTGTGATCGTCTAAATATGCTTCAGTACTCAACTTATTCTGTTATTTCCCCTGAGGGTTGTGCCTCCATTCTGTGGAAAAGTGCTGAGTATGCAGCTGATGCGGCTGAAGCGATGGGGGTTAACGCTCAACGTCTGAAAGAATTAGGTCTGGTTGATGGCGTCATAGAGGAGCCTTTAGGCGGTGCACATAGAAATATGCCCGAGATGGCTACTCAATTGAAGGCTCAGCTTATTGCAGGGCTTGATGAACTTTCGGCTTTAGATACTGAAGAATTAATGGATCAGCGCTATCAACGTTTAACGGCCTACGTTAAAGAGTAAATAGTCAAATAGGGTGCTCTGTGAGTGAGATGAAGGTTTCCCCGGTGATCTTGCAGGCATTAAAAAGAGTGCCCGAGTCCAAACGCTATGTTGTTGCCTTGAGTGGTGGCTTGGACTCTATCGTGCTCTTGCATACTTTTCGTTTATTAAACCCCTCCTTAGCTTTATCAGCAATACATGTTCATCATGGGCTTAGTAAAAACGCAGACGACTGGGCTCGTCATTGTCAGCAGGTGTGCCAGGAGCTATCTATTCCTTGCTATGTAGAGCGTGTATCAGTTACTGCGAGTGGTGAAGGGCTAGAGGCCGCAGCCAGGAAGGCTCGTTACGAAGTTTTCGAGAGGCTGCTAAATGATGGTGATGTGTTGCTCCAGGGTCATCATCAAAACGATCAGGCTGAAACGGTGTTGATTAGGGCATTGCGCGGTAGTGGTGTTAAGGGCTTATCGGCTATTCCGCCTAGCAGGCTTATGTCTTGTGGAACTGTTATTTATCGCCCTTTGCTTGAGGTCTCGAGAAGGGCTTTAGAGTTAGAAGCGGAAGGTTTGGGTCTGAAGTGGGTCGAGGATGAAAGCAATAGTGATTCAGTCTTTGATAGAAACTTTCTGAGGAATGAAATTCTCCCTCTACTTGAACAGCGTTGGCCAAATTCTACCGAGGCTCTTGCGCAGGTTGCGTGTAAAGCAAGTGAAACGCAAAGCTTTATTGATGATTGGTGTGTAAAGCAATTTGATTCTGGCTTGTTGCTTGAGCGCGCTCAGGGTGAAAAAGTCATCGATATCTCAGTTTTATCATCTTATAGAGAGAGAGATCAGAAGATCTTGTTACGAGCTTGGATTGATAACTTTGATTGCCCGCAGCCTTCAGAGCGTATATTGGGAAGAGTTTTTACTGAGCTGATTTCAGCCAAGCCAGATGCTAATCCTATTGTCCAATGGTCAGGTTTTGAATTGCGCCGTTATCTAGGGGGAATTTATTGCCAGCGTAAACCTGTGGGCGGCAGTGAATCTTATAGCGAAACTCGGCAATTTAAGCGGCGTGGTCAAGTTTATAATGTTGAAATTGCAGCTCAGAATATATCGTGTGCTTATGAAAGTGGGGATGTAAGCATGCAGGCTGATTCAGGTCGTATACAGCTCGCCGTGCCCGGGGCAGGTTTTGAGTTGCAGATAAAATCTCGTGCTGGAGGGGAGTCGCTCAGGACTAGACCTGACGGGCCGGGGCGTAGCCTTAAAAGCCTTTTTCAAGAAGCGGGTATTCCTCCTTGGCGACGTGATACTTATCCTTTGATTTATATTGATGGTGTACTGGCGGCAATTGGAAACTTGTGGATAGGTGCGGGTTTTCATGCAGAGTCCGGGCTTCCTGTTCTAAGCGTTTACTTCAATAATAAGTATTAATGGTGAGTCATTAGGCGATAAGGTCTCGAACTTACTGCAAAGGTCTTGCACCTTGATGGTTTTATCTCTAGAATATCGCGCTCTAAAATCTGCGGGGAGCTTATACCTTTCTTATGGAAGGAATAGACTTTACCGTGTACTTGTAACTCCTTGCTTTTTAAACGGCCGATGTGGTCGACATTAAAAGGCTATTACCCGAAGGGAGAAAATATGCGTCATTACGAGATCGTATTCTTGGTGCACCCTGATCAAAGTGAACAGGTTCCAGGAATGATTGAACGTTATACTGGTGTTATCAAAGATAGCGGTGGCCAGGTTCACCGTCTAGAAGACTGGGGTCGCCGTCACTTGGCTTACCCAATCAACAAAATCCACAAGGCACACTACATTTTGATGAATATCGAATGTGGCGGCGATGCTTTGGGTGAGTTGGAGCACAACTTCCGTTTTAACGATGCCATCATTCGTGATTTGGTTATTCGTCAGAAGGAAGCGATTACTGAAGAATCTCCTATTAAAGCTTCTCAAGGTAGAGATGACCGTCGCTCTGCGCCTAAGCGCCCAGCTGAACAAGAGTCAAGCTCTGAAGAATCTGTAGAGAAAGTTGAAGATGCAAGCGCTGGTGACAGCGAAGCGGCATCAGAAGAGTAATTTAATTTTAGGAGAAGACTATGTCTCGCTTTTTTCGTCGTCGTAAGTTTTGTCGCTTTACGTCTGAAGGTGTAAAACAAATCGATTATAAAGATTTGGACACTTTGAAAGGTTATGTCACAGAAACTGGTAAAATCGTACCAAGCCGTATTACTGGCACAAAAGCTCGTTACCAGCGTCAGCTAGCAACTGCTATCAAGCGCGCTCGTTACTTGGCACTTTTACCTTACACAGACAATCACCACGAATAAGACCGGGTATTGTTTGTTAATCGTTTTACGATTATTGAAAGTAATTAATTAGCTATAAATTGAGAATATCCTGATGCATGACTTAGCTAAGTTAGCCATGCGAGGACCTTGGCAAGCAGCAGTTTTGGCAAGCGTTAGCGTAATGATACCAATGATGTTTTGGTTCGGCGCGGCGATTGTTGGGTTGGTTACCTTGCGAAAGGGCTTGAGTCAGGGTCTTAATGTTTTTATCTGGGCAACTATTCCTGCTTTGGCATGGTGGTCTGGAATGCAAGATCCCGGAGCGCTGGTGGTTCTAATATCGGTTCTGCTTATGGCAGCGATATTAAGATCAACCGTCTCCTGGCAAGCCACTCTGGCTGCCGGAGGAGTAATTAGCCTGCTTACAGGCATTGTTGCTCCTTATCTTATGCCAGAGTTGATTGAAACCCTAATGGGGTTGGCTGAAGAGTTCTTTAAGCAGCTCGCAGAAGAGTCGCAGCAAGAATACGATGCTAATTTACAAGAAGGTTTCAAATTGCTACTGGTAGCAAGCTTTGCTTCATCCTTTTTCGGGATGGCTGTTATATCGCTGTTTTTAGCGCGATCCTGGCAGGCAAGCTTGTATAACCCGGGTGGTTGGCGAGAGGAGTTTCACCAGATACGCTTAACTGCGCGTATGGTGATGGGCCTGGTTTTGTTGATTGTGATCTTACCTGTGCTGGGCGTGAGTCCTGCCTTGGTTATCGCAGTCGCTGTGGTTCCGATTATGGTTTGCGGTTTTGCCTTGGTGCATGCCGTGATAGCGAAGCGAAAGCTTGGCGGGCAGTGGTTAATTGGCATTTATTTCTCGGCCATATTGCTGTTTCCAACTGTATTGATGCTGATAGCTTTGTTAGCCTTACTAGATAGTTTGGTCGACTTTAGAGCTAGAATGCAGGCGCCAGAATAGTAAAAGCATGAAACGCTGATTAGTTACATGAAACTAATTTGAGAAATCTAGAAAATAGAGGATCACGAGATGGAAGTTATTCTACTCGAGAAAGTTGGAAAATTAGGTGGTTTGGGTGACAAGGTAACTGTTAAGGCAGGTTACGGTCGCAATTTCCTATTACCATACGGTAAAGCTGTAGCGGCAAATGAAGCAAATGTTGCTGAGTTTGAAGCACGTCGTGCTGAGCTTGAAAAAGCTGCTGCTGAGAAGCTTGCTGCTGCTGAAGCGCGTGCTGAGCAATTGAATGAGAAAGAAGTAACTATCGTTTCCAAAGCGGGTGACGAAGGTAAGTTATTCGGTTCAATTGGTGTTCGCGATGTTGCGGATGCAGTAACGGCTGCTGGCGTTGAAGTTGCTAAATCAGAAGTTCGTCTTCCTGAAGGTGCGATTCGTAACGTTGGTGAGTTTGATGTTGCGATTCAATTGCACAGTGAAGTAACAGCGATCATTAAATTGATCATTGTTGCGGAATAAGCTTCTGAAATAAGTAGTCAGATAGCTTTGACTAAACATGGTAAGAAACGTTGCCATGGTAGAGTGATTTGAAAATATAAATTACTCTCTGATACGGCCCGAATATATATTATATTTCGGGCCGTATTCATTTATGCTCTACAAAACTAAGCATTGCACTTTTATGATCTATCAGAGGTGAGAGTCTTGTCAGTACTTGATCAGGATACACAGAAACTAAAAATACCTCCCCACTCAATCGAAGCGGAACAGTCAATACTGGGTGGCTTGATGCTGGACAACAGTAAGTGGGATGTAGTCGGTGACAAAGTCCTGGAAGAGGATTTCTATCGTCAAGATCATCGTTTGGTTTATCGAGTAATTGCTAAGTTAGCGACGGGTGGTAATGCTCTAGATGTAGTGACGGTTGCTGAAGAGCTTGAACAAATGGGCGAGCTCGAAAATGCTGGCGGTATGGTTTATCTGGGGCAGCTCGTCGAGCGCACGCCAAGCGCTTCTAACGTTAGGGCCTATGCAGAAATCGTTCATGAGCGAGCAGTACTTAGACGATTAATAAGTGCCTCGGGAGAAATTACAGACAGTGCTTTTAACCCCCAGGGGCGGACAACCTCAGAGCTTCTAGATGAGGCTGAAAGGAAGGTTTTCCAGATCGCTGAGAATAGTGGTGGGAAAGACAGTGAAGGGCCTCAATCAGTAAACCCTATCCTAACCAAGACGCTAGAACGTATTGATGAGCTGTTTAATGCCTCGGGTGGTATTACCGGTGTCACGACGGGTTTTAGAGACCTGGATGAGATGACCTCCGGTCTTCAGCCTTCGGACCTGGTTATCGTTGCGGCTCGACCTTCGATGGGGAAAACGGCCTTTGCAATGAACCTGGTTGAGGCCGCCTTAATTAAAGCAGAGAAGCCTGTATTAGTATTTAGTATGGAAATGCCGGCTGACTCAATACTAATGCGTGTTATCTCCTCATTAGGGCAGATTAACCAAACCAGAGTACGTTCCGGTAAGCTGGAAGAGGATGATTGGCCACGCTTGACCTCTGCGGTGAGCATGCTCAAAGACAAGCCCCTCTTTATTGATGATACGGCAGGTTTGAGCCCGACGGAGGTTCGATCTAGAACTCGGCGTGTCGCGCGAGAAATTAAGCAGGATATAGGTCTCATCATGATCGACTACCTTCAGCTGATGCAGGTTCCTGGCATGACGGAAGGTAGAACAGCAGAGATTTCTGAGATATCGCGATCTTTAAAAGCTTTGGCGAAGGAAATGAACTGTCCGGTGGTAGCCTTGTCTCAGTTAAACCGTGGCTTGGAGTCTAGGCCGGATAAGCGCCCTATGAACTCAGACTTGCGTGAGTCAGGAGCAATCGAGCAGGATGCCGATGTTATTATGTTTATCTACCGTGACGATTATTATAACGAGGATAGCCCTGATAAAGGTATGGCCGAGATAATCATTGGTAAGCAGCGTAACGGGCCGATTGGTAAATGTAAATTATCATTCCAGGGGCAATATACTAAATTTAATGATTTGTCTCACGCTGATTATGGAAACGAGTTTTGATCGAAAAGCTTAGGCGGGCAGAAGGTGTTAATTTGTGTCTTGAGGGTGAGGGCTTTTCAGGCGGTCGTCCATTATATCTTGAAGTAGACGGGCAGGCTTTTCGTCATAATATAAAGCGTGCAGCAGAAATATCGAAGGCTACTTCTTTAATGGTGGTGCTTAAAGCCAATGCCTACGGTCATGGTCTGATCGAGATGGCAAGGCTTGCTGGCCAGCATGACTTGGCAGTGGCAATTCCCGAAGAAATGCGCCAATTGCGTGAGGCTCAGCTCGCTAATCGAATATGGGTACTTGAAGGACCTTTTGCTAAGGCCTGTATCGAGGATACAAGCAATGTGATTTGGGTGGTCCATAGCTTATGGCAGTTGGCGCTGTTTGAAAATCAAACTCAGGCTTCTGAGTATAAAGTTTGCTTAAAGCTTGATACCGGAATGAATCGCCTGGGTATGAATAGCGAGGACTTTGCACTTGCATTGAAGCGAATTGAGTCAAATCAGTACCTCTCGCTCTATGCTTGTATGACGCACTTCTCAGCAAGTGATTTGCCAGGGGGGGAGCAGGTAGATCAGCAGCTTCAGCGCTTTAATTCTGTTATACAAGATATTGAGTCGGATGAGCTCTTACTGAGCACGGCTAACTCCGGTGGTATTCTATATTATCCTCATAGCCATAAAGATATTGTTCGACCTGGTATTATCTTATATGGCGCAATGCCGTCACCAGAGAAGCAAGACCAGAATTTTGATTTAAAGCCGGTGATGAAATTAAAGTCTGCAATCATGGCTGTTAGAGAGCTTTCTATCGGAGAGCGTGTTGGCTATGGCGGCCGCTGGCGAGCATCTCGTGAATCACGAATTGCAACAGTCGCTTGCGGTTATGGTGATGGTTATCCCCGACATGCACCAGATGGAACGCCGGTAGCGGTTTTTGATTCCGCGTCACAATCCTTTGTTCGAGCCCCGCTTGTAGGGCGGGTATCGATGGATATGTTGGCAATTGATATAACGGATATTCCTTCTTGTGGTCTTGGCAGTCCTGTTGAGCTGTGGGGGGATTATATTAAGGCGGACGAGCTTGCATCTTTGGCTGGTACGATTGCCTACGAGTTATTTTGTAGTATTACTACTCGTGTTCCAAGGCTGTTGAGTGGCGAATAGAGTATTCGCCACTGGGCCTTTTTAAGGTGCTTCTTCGAGGAGTTCTTCGCTCTCTGATGGTTCTTCAGAAGTATCGTCATACATAAACTTCATGTCGCCAAAAGAGCCTGTCGGGTTGATGAAAGAAAGGCTGCTCGGAAAGAAGTAGGTCTTGACCGGTGCGTCATGTTCATAGCTATCTTTAACTTTCACCTCACCATGAAATTGGCTCTTTATGTCAATATCGATAACCTCTGCGATGTTGCCAGGCAAAGTCCCTATTAGAGCGCCATGCCCCAAGTCATGATCTTGATTATACTGATAGATATTAGGGTTAATGAGAGCGGGAATAGTTTTCTCTCCAACACTTAGTAATGTCGTATCATTTGAGTTGATGATAGCCTGTTCTACGGGGGCACCCGAGCTATCAAATAAGTTGGAAATTCGTCCCCATATTGAGTTCGCAATATCTGGGAAATGACTTGTATAGAGTTCGCTGTCGAAATTTTGAGCAAACAATTGTGGCTGGCCGTCAGTTTCACGCTCGAGGTGAATGAGTATGTTGTCGTCGCTGCCCTCAATATAGCTCGTATAAGTATCTGATGAAGGAAGCCCTGCCGATTCTATAAAAAGACCTAGATCTCCGGTTAACTGGACCGAGGAGCTGGAGTCGATGTTAGATTGCTGGTTATCTTCAGCAAAAAACTTGCGAATGATGATGTTCTGCGATGTGCTGATCATTCGAATGTCTTCTACTTCTGCCGCTGAATACTCCTTGAGCGTGGTAAGGGTCTCTTCGGTGGATACACCTTCAATCATATGAAGATTAAGTCCGTCACGTATATACAGTCTATCAGTCTCTTGATGATAGGAAAGTTGAGAGTCTTCAGGGTTTTGAAATACAAAAATTGGTGTTTCAAAGCGATCTTCACGTTCTTCAACATGGCCGCGATCAAATATTGCTAGAGTGGGGAGTTTAATTAAGGCGTCGTTATGTCTGAACAGAATAGCATTCTCAATATAGGTGAACCATTGATCTTGGTTATTCTTATAGTTTGGGTCTCGGTTGATTAGCTCAACGCCAAGCTCAGTAAGACCAAATGAGTATTCGAGAGTGTCAAAATTACGATCAGATTCTTTAATATAGAATTCATATTGATTCTTTAGGTAGTTAAATCCAAGGTAGCCAAACTCTTTGGTTGAGGTGTTATAAACCGGGTGCTCGGCGTACATTAAGGCTTCACTTGAATTTGTTACTCGTCCAACCCAGGCCTGACTTTTCTCAAACGAGGTTTCCTGGTTGCTTGCTAAAGAGTGGACTTCATCTATTTCCTCTTTACTTAGGTATAAATGTTCTTCGTGGTTACCGTAGAAAAAATCGTGCTCGTGGGTGTGGTAGTGAGGGTGGTTGTTAGGGTCGAAAGGCAAGCCATCATCGCCAATCTCGCCAGCTTCGTAGGCGTGATCGTGGTCATGGTCATCTGTATGAGTATGGGAGTGGCTACTAACATGAGTATGGCTATTGATAGATATACGGCGAATCTCATACTCGGTATCTGGGTCTTGTTCTAGGTCAATTTGGTAGTAATTGAATGTGCTGAGAGCACAGTCCTCGGGTGCTGTTTTTACATATAGTTTATGTTCATTTTTGTACAGTATCTCATCAATGAGTCGGTTTTCTTCATCAAGGGTTAGAGACGGCCGAATATCGCAAATAAGAGGGGGGTTGCCATCCACAGGCTCAAAATTGACAATTGGGTGGGCATAGCGAGTCACTAATTCGAATAAAAATATAGAGGAACCTTTGCTGTAAGCAATAAGCTCAGGAAGCAAGGTGTGTATAAGTGAAGAATTGCTGTCGTCACCTTGAACTTCTTCTGCCTCGTCGGTGTCTAGATATACAATGTGGCCTTCAGGAGAGCTAACTAAAGTTGGGTTTTCATCGTCTGGCCCAATGAATAGAGAAAGTCGCGCTGCGCTGTCCTCGGTAAAATGGGCTTCTACAATCTTGCTTTCGCCTGATTCCGGGTCGAACTCATATAGTGAGTTGTTTTTAATAAATGGAAAGTTCAAATTTTCGATTATTGGTGGCAACTCGGTGGTGGTTTTGTTTGACTCAGAGCAAGCTGCTATACCCATCATCAAAATGGCTAATATTAAAAGTCGTGAATGCATTTTCATCTGCTTGGTAACCCTATTCCTTTTGTAAATGCGTAAACTCAATGAACGCTGCTCAAAAACTACATGCCATCGACTAATAATAACGATAGAGATTGATCTTCAATATCAGGATCTGGTGTTTCTTGACTGGGGTTAAAAATGAAGCTGAAATTGGCGCGCTGCTCGACCCCCTCAAGAGAGTAGGTCGCTTCAAAGTTTAGAAAGCTATAATAATCGTTGATGACGCTTCCATTCATGAATTCGAGGTTTGATAATTCATGGAAGATACCGTAGCTAAAGTCAACGGAGCGGTGCTCTTTATTCCCATTTTCATTCTCTCGTGATGACTGTGCCAGCGCACGGCCATTATCTTTGTCTTCATCATATTTATACAGATAGGCTCCAGAAAGCTGCCGCGTCCCACTAACATTCTTAACTGGCGACGATGATATGAGTAAAGGTAAGTCATCTTGATTTCTCATATCCTTAACAAAAATGAGGGTGCTTTCCTCGAAGCTTGTTGGTTCGTAGTTGCTGTTCTTTTTCGTCAAAATATGCGCTTGTGAGCCTGACTCGCTATTGTAGGAGTTGAAGTGGAATGTATCGTCATTGATGTAAATCGAAATTTCTTCGGACTCATCTATATTGCTCTCGTTTCCTGTCTCATAAATGACAGTTAGCAAGTCATCTTTTCCAGTCTCTTCGGTAAGTAGTAGCAACTCGTTTGCGCTGTTTAGTCGATAAGTTAGCGAAACATCTTCCGTACTCTTGCTATTACTATAAATAAGCTCAAACCGATCACTTTCGTATAGATAAAGGTCGTTTTCAACCTGGATTACAAAGTTACTTTGCTGAACTGGCTGGCTGGTATTAAGGGTAAGGTTTGTATAACCGTTGAGCGTTAATGTTGGCGTATCAAATATAGCGTTAATGCGTGCTTGTATAGGAGTTGAGCTACTTGTTGGGTCATCGACAGTAAATAGATATGAAGTTGGTATAACAAATAAGTTAGATCCTTGCTGGGCCAATATCTTGTTATTTGATACTTGAGTAAAAGTAAGGGGTTCTGTGAAAGGGAGTTGTGTACTCCATTCTATTGTTTGTATTTCGTTAAAACGGTCTATTTCTGCATAGTTAAAAGATAGTTCGGAAGAGTTGTTGTTATAGCTAAGGTAGCCATAGTTTCCTTGCCATACTGATGAAATTACTTTTGCTGAATCGTAGTCAATAACTAACTCGGGATCTTGTTTTCCCTCAGAAACGACGCTGTGTTCAAAGATTGTGAAGATGTTCTCATCAATCAGAGTAGAAAAATCAATTTTTTCATAGAAAATATCGCCATCACAAGCGGTTGAAGCCGAAACATGAAGGATGATTTCAGGAAGGTGTTTAGTGCTGACATTGGACTCTTTTCGGTCTTGAAAAGCGTGGGTTGTAGGCATTCTAATAGCTGAGATACCACAAATATGGCTACTTAGATTTGCTAATACATAATGTTTGTTATTGTTGGCTTTGTCGAGATCGAAGAGGTTTATAACGCTTTCTTCTTGCGAGTTTCTCGTTACATAGGCTATGTATTCGAAACCTTGTTTTTCTTCATCTATGTCGAAAGCTAGTGCGGTCTGAAAGTCGTTAGTTGCTTCAGCAAAATCGGCGAGCTTGTAGGTTATAAGGTTGTCATTCTTGATAGTGTAGTAGCTGATAGTGTTATCAACAGTATTAATATAGGCGTTATAGGTATTCACCTCAGGTGGATCCACAGGCGTCTTATGGTCGGTGGTACATGCCGTCAAAAAGAAAATGCCTAGTGGCAGTGTTAGCGATCCTAGCAAAGAGTGAAGGTTAGGCAATAAAGCTCTCATTAGCGAATGCATCCTGATTATGTAATGATGATTTTATTAGGGCATGTAAATACAATTAACCACTGAGTATATCTGTCTTACATAGTGAAAAAAAATCTAACAAAAATGAATGGGATAAGGTTCACACTATTAAGGTCGCTCAGGTTCAATTTGACCGTCACTGGGCTCGTTGAATTGATTTAGTATTCCCTTAAATTGCATTTATCAAAGTAAACAGAGTTAGCCATAAGTGTAAGTCAGGCTTCCATCTAAGCTGTAAATATCTAATAATTCAAATCTATTCCTACTCAAAAAATAATAATAGGAGACAGTTATGTGCCGGTGTTTGGTGACAGGAGCAACAGGTTTTATTGGGAAACTTTTGGTAGAAGGTCTTCTTAAGCAAGGGCATGATTTGCTTGTGTTGGTGAGGAATCCTGATACTGAAAAATGCAGCGAACTTATTTCTAAGTGGCGAGCTTTATCCTTAGTGCTAGACAATGGTTCTTCGTTGGATGTTTGGTGTGGCGATTTAAATAGCCAGTTTATGGGGCTCGATAAGACTTTATATAGTTTTTCAGATTTTGATCATGTTTTTCACCTTGCAGCAGTGTACGATCTGGGGGCGCCTGAAAAACTCGTTATGGAAACGAATGTCCAAGGTACGGAGCGTTTGTTTAGCACGCTGGTTTCTTCAGGTTTTGCTGGTCGAGTTCATATGCTCAGCTCGATGGCTGTGGCAGGAGACTTTCAGGGCACCTTTTCCGAGGATATGTTCGATGAAGGTCAGGAGCATTCGCATACCTATCATTTGAGTAAATTTCAGTCCGAGGCTTGTGCCCGTCGTTTTAGGGATGAGCATAATATGGACTTAAGGATTTATCGGCCTTCTGCAGTAGTAGGCGACTCAACAAGCGGTGAGATTGATAAAATCGATGGGCCATACTATATGTGCCTGTTAGTAAGTTTTTTAAAGCGATATTTACCTTCATGGGTGCCAATCCTTGTTCCTAAGTTAAAGGCAAATCTCGATGTTGTACCTCGGGACTACCTTGTTGAAGCTATATTGCTCTTGAGTCAGTCTGAGGACTTGGGGGGGCAAACTTGTTTTCACCTGACCGGCACGCAGTCACTACCTTTACATAAAGCTTTTACGCAAATTCTTCGTGCAGCAGATGGTCCAAAAGTTGGCTTTTCTTTGCCTGTAAGGTCTTCAGGTATACAAGGTGG
>NZ_LWGJ01001035.1:0-5746 GCF_001635845.1 Oleiphilus sp. HI0132
GTTAAGTTAGTTAAAAGAAAAGTTTAAAAATTTAGATTAATGATCTTCGTGAGCCATACTCAGGTACACGACGGTCAAAACCATAAAAATAAATGCTTGTAGCGTAATAACCAAGATATGGAATATCGCCCAACCGATCTGCAAGAAACCACCGAACAGACCAAACAGCAAACCAGCGCTGTACATGACGGCAATCAAAATGAAGATCATTTCACCGGCGTACATGTTCCCGAATAGTCGCAAGCCCAATGAAAACGGCTTAGCTAATAGACCGACTAATTCCATAAATAGGTTCACAGGGATAAACGCCCAGTGATTGAAAGGGTGCATGGTAAGCTCTTTAGTAAAGCCACCAATACCTTTAATCTTGATAGAGTAGTAAAGCATTAGGATGAATACACCTAAAGCCATACCTAGTGTGATGTTAGGGTCTGTTGATGGAACAATCTTCTGATAACCAACGCCCACAAATGTAAGCAACCATGGCACTAGATCAACCGGGATCAAGTCCATTAGGTTCATGAAGAATACCCAAACAAAGATTGTTAATGCCAAAGGAGCAATAAGTGGGTTACGTCCATGGAACATATCTTTAACGTTACCATCAACGAAATCGACAATCATTTCGATAAAGTTTTGGAAGCGACCAGGTACACCGCTAGTTACCGATTTGGCAACGGAACGGAAGATCATGCAGAAAATAACACCTAAGCCAAATGACCAAAGTAAACTATCTACATGAAATGCATTGAAACCCATTGCAGCAGCTTCTTCGCCACCGTGAGCCATTGTCCAAGTTGCTTCTTGTAGCGTTGTGCCATCATAACGAACAGTACCAGCAGGAAGCTGGCCGAAAGTTAGGTTACTTAAGTGATGCTGAATATATTCAGTGGTTGTTAGACTATCGCCTGCCATAGTTAAGGGCCTACATTATAGAGTTAAAAATTCTAAATTATGCTTTGTGTGAGTTCGGCTTACTTACTAAGAGAGCCGAGAAACAGTTCATCACTAAAACACTGATAAAGGTGGAGTAAAGTGCTAAGTAATCCAGAGGCTCTACAAACTTGAATATAAGTCCGAAGCTCAGTGCAATGATTACTAATTTGGTGCTCTCACCTTTATAAAAATTTATAACTATTTTTTGGATTGACCGAGCGCCACTGTACAAAAACGCTTTAACACCAAAATATAGTTGTGGGATAACAAATATAACCCCACCCAATAGCGAAGAGTATGCCGCAACGCTTCCGCTAACTAAATAGTACCCTGCGCAAATGACACTCGTAAGAGCCATCTGAGCAATAAAAATCTTGTAAATCGGCGGCTTATTTATGTCAGCCTTTTTTCTACTGTTCATTAATCTTGCCTACTACATTGCTACCTTTTGATGTCACTGCGCTGTAGTTAGCAGATATCTTCCTTAATTACCTTCGACTTAAGATACAGCCATTAAGTTGCTGTTCTTTTAAGACATTTTGTTATCGTTAGCTCTTGTTTTTATTTTTCTTTAGTCTTATCGAGTCGCGGCGCTTAACATTCATTCTCGCCAATTTTCTTCTTCGGCCTAATCAGGCCTCTCGAAGCGTGGCAGATTATAGGGGTTATAATCTGTGCATTCAACCGCTCTAGGGATGAATATTCACTTAAGTTACAAAAAAGAATCGATTATTTTTCGATCAAGTTAGATTTCACTTGATATGAGTCAAAATTCCATCTAACTCATCAAGAGAATTATATTTAATCACTAGCTTACCTTTGCCTGTATTTGAATGCTGAACACTCACTTCTGCACCTACTTTTTCAGATAGATCTTCTTGTAAGCGTGATATATCGGCATCGGGTTTTGGCTTAGCTGCTTTATTTGTAGGCTTGTCTTCTATTAGGCGACGGACGAGTGCTTCGGTCTGTCGTACTGAAAGCGACTTCAACTCAACCTGACGAGCCACAATTATCTGTCGCTCGGTATCTAACGATAACATCGCTCTGCCATGGCCCATCTCCAAGTCGCCATGCTCTAGCATCAACTTTACTTCATCTGTTAGGTTGATCAGGCGAAGCAAGTTAGTCACGGTTGACCTCGATTTACCAACGGCTTCAGCTACTTCGCTTTGGGTAAGTTCAAACTCATCTTGCAAACGCTGTAAAGCGGTGGCTTCTTCCATTGCATTAAGGTTTTCACGCTGAATATTCTCGATAAGCGCCATTGCAACAGCCGCATCATCTTCAACATCACGAATAATTGCGGGGACTTTATCGAGCTGAGCGATTTGTGCTGCCCGCCAACGCCTTTCGCCCGCAATAATTTCATAGGAGTCTTCGCCACGAGAACGAACCACTATCGGCTGCATAATACCTTGCTGTCGAATTGACTCGGCGAGCTCTTCGAGTGCATCAGGATCCATGTCACGACGAGGCTGATATTTACCTCGTTTTAGAAACTCAACTGGAAGTTGCTTAAGGTCTCCATCGTTTTCAACTTCTTTTTTAAAGTCGACATTTGAGCCCTTGAGTAAAGCGCTTAAACCTTTTTCCCCTAAACCTCGTTTCTTTGCCACGTATTTTCCTACTCACTTAGTAACGCTTGATGATGACCTTTAAAAGTCATGAGCTTAATTATTGTTTTATGCTTCAGCCAAGTCGGCTTTTTTTGCTGCTGCTTTGTTCTTTCTGACGATTTCACCGGCCAATGCCAAATATGCAATCGCACCTTTTGAAGCTTTGTCATAATGTAATGCTGACATACCGTGACTGGGTGCTTCCGCTAGTCTTACATTTCTTGGAATTGCGACTTTATATAGCTGTTCACCGAAATATTCCTGAAGTTCATCAGATACATCTCTGGTTAAACTATTCCTTGGGTCATACATAGTACGAAGTATGCCGGAAATTTCTAACTTCGGATTGATGGTTTCTCTAATCTGCTCAACCGTATTCATTAATGCGGCCAAGCCTTCTAGCGCATAATATTCGCATTGCATTGGAATGATAACGCCGTCCGACGCTGATAAGGCATTAACGGTTAGCATATTTAGAGAAGGAGGACAGTCGATCAAGACGAATTCATAATCATCACGAATAGATTTTAAGGCTTGCTTCAGTCTATGTTCACGGCCAATCTCATTAAGGAGCTCGACTTCCGCTGCAGTCAGATCGCCATTGGAAGGAATAACATCGTATTTACCAACGACTGAACGCGTAATGACCTCTTGAACATCGGCCTTTTTGGTCAGTACATCATAGGCCGTATATTCAATTTCATTCTTGCTGATCCCGCTACCCATAGTTGCGTTTCCCTGCGGATCAAGATCAATAAGGAGAATTCTGCGTTTGGTCGCAGCCAGCGATGCAGCAAGATTTACAGTGGTGGTCGTTTTTCCAACCCCCCCCTTCTGGTTAGTAATCGCATAGATTTTCGCTGGCACTGTGTAACCCTCACTTATAGACGCTTTCAATAGCAATATGCTTATTACGCTGAAGTTTTCTCTATGATAATTAAATGCCTGTCCTCTTCACAAGCGGGAACACATAACTTAATTGCGTTTTTAACATGATAATCTATTGGCAGTGCATTAATCTCATCTTTTGGATGCAAACCTTTCATTGCTAAAAACTCACCCTTTTCAGTAAGTAAGTGCTTACATAGTTTTACCATATTATCTAGCGCTGTAAATGCGCGTGACATAATTTGGTCAAATTGTTTATCCTGCGCAACACTCTCTACACGTCCATGCACTATTTCGATATTGGCTAGCGAAAGTGTAATCTTACTCTGAGTCAAAAAGCGTGTCTTTTTACCATTGCTGTCGACCAGCAAAAAGCGCTTTTCTGGAAACAAGATGGCCATCGGTATACCGGGTAATCCAGGGCCGGTACCGATATCAGCGATGTCCTGACCTTTTATATAAGGAGCAATGCTAAGCGAGTCGACCAGATGTTTAATCAACATTTCTTCCGGGTCACGAATAGCCGTCAGATTGTAGGCTTTATTCCATTTGATCAATAACTCTAAATAGTCGAGTAAAAGGCCATTCTGCTCTTCATTTAGAGTAATACCTATTTTTTCTGCCGCGTCGCTTAGAATATTACTAAAGTTGGCACGTTGCGATGCATTGATCACGTCTATTCTCTTTTAAGATACGTGAAGTGCCGAAATCAGGCACTTTCATGTTTGATTGATTTAGATAAAGATTTTTTCTTCAGATATATGAGTACCAATGACACAGCAGCCGGTGTAATTCCCGGAATTCTAGATGCCTGGCCAATTGTTTCTGGTTTAACCTCTAATAGTTTTTGCTTAATCTCATTGGATAGACCAGAAATTCCATCATAATTGAAATCGATTGGCAGCTTGGTTAATTCATTCTTTCTTAAACGATCAATCTCATCCTGTTGACGACTGATATAACCATCATACTTGGTTTGTATTTCAATCTGTTCAGCAACAGCATTAGAAATTGTTGGATCACCGTTTATTTCAGCAATACTTTGATAATTGATTTCAGGACGCTTTAGCAAGTCACGAAGGCTGTATTCTCTCGAAATAGGTCGATCAAAATATTTGTCAGCAATCTTCCCACCTTCTGAGCCAGGTTGCACCCAAGTTGTTTTTAGACGCTCTGTTTCTTTCTCGATTGCTTCGCGCTTGCTTGAGAATTGTGACCAGCGCTCATCGCCTACAAAACCTAAATTACGTCCGATCTCAGTTAACCTTAGGTCAGCATTATCTTCGCGTAGTAACAAACGGTATTCAGCACGGCTTGTAAACATACGGTAAGGCTCACTGGTTCCTAGTGTAATCAGATCATCAACCAGTACTCCGATATAAGCTTCATCTCGACGAGGGCACCAAAGCATATCACCACTTGCTTTCAACGAAGCATTCATACCAGCAAGTAAACCTTGGGCACCGGCTTCTTCATAACCAGTTGTGCCGTTAATTTGGCCAGCGAAAAACAAGTTCTCGATAAACTTTGTCTCTAGGCTTTGTTTCAAGTCTTGAGGGTTAAAGAAATCGTACTCAATTGCATAACCAGGCCGCGTAATATGTGCTTTCTCGAAGCCCTTCATTGAACGCACTAAGTCAATTTGCACATCAAAGGGCAAACTAGTTGAAATGCCGTTTGGATATAACTCATGCGTTGTCAGCCCTTCAGGCTCGACGAAAATCTGGTGGGAGTCTTTATCTGCAAAACGATTAATTTTATCTTCAATAGAAGGGCAGTAACGTGGGCCTGTTCCTTCTATGATGCCTGTAAACATGGGTGAACGATCAAAACCTGAGCGAATAATCTCATGCGTACGTTCATTAGTATGGGTTACATAGCAAGAAATCTGTTTTGGATGTTGTTCAACTGTGCCGGTATAAGACATTACCGGTAAAGGTGTATCACCTGGCTGTTCGTCCATTACGCTAAAATCAACTGAACGTGCATCAATTCGGGGCGGTGTACCCGTTTTTAAACGGCCAACACGAAAAGGCATTTCTCTTAAGCGTTTTGCCAATGCTATCGACGGTGGATCTCCCGCACGTCCACCTGAATGGTTTTCTAAACCAATATGAATAACACCGCCTAAAAAGGTTCCAGTTGTCAAAACAACGGTCTTTGAATGGAAGCGAACTCCCATATTGGTGACAACGCCACAAGCCCGGTCATTTTTAACAATCAAGTCATCAGCCGATTGTTGGAAAATATCCAGGTTTTCCTGGTTTTCCAGGGTTTCTCGAATTGCGGCTTTATATAAGATT
>NZ_LWGJ01001036.1:0-12485 GCF_001635845.1 Oleiphilus sp. HI0132
ACTCATTTAAGTTTAATAAGTATTTAGGTTTTATGGGTAATCTTCTTTCATAAATATAGGAAGCTTTTTCAGGTTTTACAAAGAAAAGCTTCAGAATTCTGACAAAAAAAAACCGACTACTTAGTAGTCGGTTTTGAATCAATCAATTAGCTAAACTTTAACGCTTACCTGAACGACGCAATGCCGCAGGCGTGAAGTCCTTACTCTTAAAGCTCTTTGAGTAGTCATAGCGAATAGGAATCTCATTAGCTAAACCACCTACAATATATCGACCAGACAACAAGTCGTGCAACGATTCTGCTGTTGTAATATGAGCTTTCACATCATAAAAGAACTTGTTATGAGCCTCACCAAAACGCCATAGCTCTCCACGACCATCATAATGATCTGCAACTAGGATTGCCCAAGAGTCCTCATCAATATAGAAAGTACGCTTTGAATATACATGACGCTGCCCTGCTTTAAGGGTACCGGTAACTTTCCACACCCGGTGCAGCTCGTATCGCATCACTTCTTGATCTAGGTGACCTGCTTTGATGATATCGTCATACTTGATACTCTTATCATCCATCGCATAGGAATTATAAGGAACGTATAGCTCCTGCTTTCCTTCTAGAGCCCAGTCATATCGATCCATCGCGCCATTGTACATATCGAAGTTATCGGTAGTACGCAAACCATCCGCCGCGGTTCCTGGTCCATCATATGCAACCTGAGGAGCTCGACGAACACGTCGCTGACCAGCGTTATATACCCACGCTCTACGTGGTTCTTTAACTTGGTCAATTGTTTCGTGGATAAGTAGAACGTTACCCGCCAAACGAGCCGGTGAAGCTACGCGCTGCTTAAAATACCAAAAGACGTTTTTATCTCCATTCTTTGCAGCATCCGTCAATTCCAATCGCTCAGAATAATGTTCTACGAAACGAATTGGTGAGAAGTCTCCTGATTCAGTAGGTGTAACCTGTACGTAGTCACGAACAAAGCTTCCCCCTCTTGAACGCATAATATGGTTCCAAACAACTTCTTTAGCATTCTTTGGAATTGGGAAAGGAATTGCACCTTTATAGCCTTGCACGCCATTCCCGTCATCAACCATTTCAGCATTAGTCGCATTATGCTTGAAATACTCACCGAATTTATCAATATAACCAACTGAACGATGAGTAGGATACACCTTCATTTTATAAGTAGAGTATCGCTCCAGGGTCTTCTTCTGACCATCAGACAACTTATCTGCATACTGAGCCATATTGTCTTTAGTAATCGTGAACAAGACCTGATCCGAAGCAAAAGGATCCGGATAAGGTTCACCCACCTTATAATCAGCAGGTGCTTCTACACCACCCGTCCACTCAGGAATTGTTCCATCTGCATTCCCTGCTTTTTCTGCACCAATTGGCGTTAATTCATTCCCTAATTTCGCCGTTTCTTCTGGTGATACTTTTGCCATGACATTTGCCGCACTAAAGCTTGCAGCAACAACACCAATGGCACACAAAGTTTTTATCATTTTCATTTAGACTACCTCGTTAAACCAAGCCAATGGGTTATTAGAATGAGTACGAAACACTAAGCGCAAGACTATCTCGGTCGGAGATTGTGTTATGAACCCCTCCACCGAAGTAATTGGTATACGCCAAGGTTGCACTGTACTGGTTTAAATAATCTGCTCTGACTGACAAGCCAAGAGATTTACGCCCCTCGATAAAGTTAGCACCAGGACCTGGCGCATAACCTTTCACATCATGGCTCCAAGCGACCTGTGGCGTCATATTCACACCGGCAAAAACATCGTTATATTGTAATGAGGTTCTCATACGGTAACCCCAAGAGAAGCCAGTAACATAACCCTCATCATCGCATGGACCTGTATAGGTTGGGTTTGAGCTGGCCAGAACGCCTTGACAAGTTAGCTCACCCACGAGATCGTCAGTCAGTTGACCATAACCTAACTGATCAGTCCGACCATAGCGGATTTCATCAGTATCAGGTAAGTTATGAACATATGTAGCACCCACCTCACCAACAAAGGCTAGACGGCTCGCACCCCAAATTTGATCAACAAACTTAATGGCGGTCATCTGAATCTGCGATACATCATAAGCGTCATAACCCGCTTGGACACTTCCATATAAAGGCGCTAATTCATCCGAAGTTATCGTTCCATCGCCGTTACTGTCAGTTGCTCTACTAGTAACGATAGGCGATACAACGTTACCTCTCGTTGCAAGCACTAAGTCTGGAGAGTTGAACTGCAAAGGCATATCATGCTTGAAGCTATACTCACCACCTAATGAAATACCACCAGGCCCAGTCGTGTTAAAGCTGAGACCTACCATTTGAATCTGTTCAGGGTACTGAATTTGATACTCAGCAGTCGAAAACTGTTCATCACTATCTATCGCACCGTCGCTATCAACGTCGGTACCGACTCTACCACCAACAATTGGTAAGCGACTATGGTATTGCAAGAAGTAGAAACCAAACTCTGTTTCATTCAAATCTGCAGCAAACCAGCGTAAAGCAATACCAAACTGATCAGTATCATCGGGCTTGTCATCATACATTCTCTGCAAGCCGGTTTGTCCACCCTGGTTCCACTCTTCAGTCATGAAGTTAGCACCCCAAACAGGGCCGCAACCATCGGCTACATAATCATTTGTAGAGAAGTAGGTTCCGCAATCATCAATTCGCGAAGGCTCATACTCTAGCTGAATAAACGCTTCAATCGTAATATCATCCGTTAAGCCAAGTGAACCATAAAGCATGTTTACAGGAATCAAAGCTTCTTTGATTTCTGCGCCAGGCGCTCGAATTGCACCAATATCTACTGGGTTAATAACGTTAATACCGTTAAAAATAAAGGTACTCTCACCCCAGCTGACTACCTGCTTACCTAGACGAAGGTTAAGAGGTGTATCACCAAACCAGAAATCTCGCCAGATATACGCGTCTAAAATTTCTCCGCCAGACGCGTTCGCTTTACCATTCTTACTCAACTGACGCTGATAACCATTGACGTCGGTATCCCTGTCACCATCTTTTAGCTCAAAGTCATACCAATACTTTGCACGAGCAAATACACCCCAGTCTTCATAAGTGGCTAAAAAGTCACTGGTACCCTTGACGATCTGCGAATAGGCATCACCCTTATCGAAATTAAGGTTACCGTCATCAGTATTGATTGAGAAACCTGACCCGCCATTACCTGTTCCGATCAGACGGTCGTCTCTACCTTCTACTCTCCAACTCGAGCCAGCACTAATATTAGTATCAAAACTTGCTTCTATATCGCCCATATAAAATTGAAAGGCGCTAGCAGGTGCTGACAATGTGGCCGCGACTGCCGCTGCTAAAGGCAGCTTTGCAAACTTATGCAACCGCTGTGTTTTTTTCGTCATCGAACGCTACTCCGTTACTTTGAGATTATTAATCTTTAGGCTCAGTTCAAGTGATTTTTCTTGTTTGGTGAAACCAATAAAGCCTAAGATCAAATCGATGTTGTACTACATGACAAGCTAAGCCCCAACAGAACCTTGTTAGCCATGTTGTTTTTCTAGATCCGCCGCTCTGAATAATTTCGGAGAGCTGCAAATACACTTAAAACAAAGCATAGACGCAAATTCTTCATTCCACCAACTTATAGGGAATTTTTTTTTCGACACCGATTCCAAGTAATTGGCAAAACAATCAGCGCGTATAAAAACAAGAGATATAACTGACTAAAACTTAGCTAAAATGACTAGTTTTAAATCTGAGAGAGTAAACAAAAAATACGGCGGCGAGCGCAACAAGACCACTAATAATAAAGGTCCAGTAATAGCCATATTCAGATACGACTACGCCACTAAAATAAGCACCTGCCGCACCGCCCGCACCGAAACCCAAACTACTATAAAGTGCCTGCGCCCGCCCCTGGTGCCTGAGTTTGAATCGCTGATGAACAAATTTGATCGCTGTCGCATGCATCGCTCCAAAAGAAAATGCATGAATACATTGTACGATAACAATTACCATCCAGTATTCTGCAAGCAGCCCTGTTACGACCCACCTGAAAGCAGTCAGCAATAAAGAAATAGCCATAATCAAACGTATCGAATGTAAGCCAAACCAACGGTGCATATAAATGAAGAGAAGCACTTCAGCAATAACACCTAAGCTCCATAGCACCCCAACCTGCGCAGTGCTATAACCCAAAGATTCCATGTAGATACTAAAATAAGTGTAGTAAGCGCCGTGAGAAACCTGCAATAAAAAGCAGACGATAAAGAATTGCTGAATATCACGTCGCTTTAAATACACCATAAAGCCATGGCTAGCTTCATCATGGCTTTGCGTTCTTTTCGGTTCCTCAAAATGAACTAAGCTGCTAACAAAAATCAACGCGATCACACAGAGCAAACTTATAGGAAAATATGCAATCCCCCAAATATCAAATACTATACCGAATCCCATAACACTAAAGATAAACCCGACTGAACCCCATAGCCGTATCCGCCCATACAACTCTTTCTTACTACCCAGATTAAAAAGCGTTACGACCTCTATCTGTGGCAAGACCGCATTCCAGAAGAAACTAAATAAGACAATAACTAGGGCATAAGCCTGAAAAGTGTTGGCAAAGAAAAAGCCGCTATAACAGACAAGCGTCATTAGCGTCCCAAAACGAACCAGAAAGACATTGTTACTAAAACGATCAGACAATGCGCCCCACAGTAAGGGAGCAAGCACCTTCGTTATCATCAATAAGGAAAGCAGCTGGGAGATTTCTAATAAGCTGAAGCCCTTACTATCGAGATATAGCCCCAAGTAAGGCGCCATGACACCTAGCAAGGCAAAATAGGTGAAATATAAAAATGATAGCTTCAGATATAAAACTGGCATTAAAAGCCCTGGCAAGCGAATCGAAAGCCAATAGAAGTCAGACTATTGATACGCAAAACTTCGTTGATCACACCCAAGCATCATAAGCCTAGGTAATTTGCTATTTCATAGAGATCTGGCCGCCCCTCTTCAAAGCCAAAATAGCAAACGGCTTCAGAACTCTCAGACTTAGCATCGTACTCAGAAACAACAAATTCGCACTGGTATTTTTTAGCAAGATCATATAAAAAATTTAGCGGTTCTTTTAGTTTAAATTTGGATTTCACCCGTAATGCAAAACCAAGTTTCCAGTCCTCTAAACATTCTTCAGGTCGAAAATCCAACAAACTAATAGAAGTCTTATTATTGAGCCAAGCACTTAGTTCAGCGAGTAGATCTTGAGAAATTTCTTCAATATCAATATCTGAATAGGATGAGCTATCTATATAGATGTGAATATCCATTACCCGCGAATACCTTCTGTTGTGAATACTAAACCCTATTATGTACGATAGAATTAAATTACTCTAAATAAAAAGTGCACTAATATCTCGACCAAGCTCACGTCAAACATTGCGACTCAAAAAACTCAAACCCAGAAATAATAATGCACGCTTTTAGTGCTGATCATTGTTTTTAGCGCTACGTTAGTGCACACATACAAGCAATATACGATAAATTCAAGAATTTCCTCTCCTGCTATTGAAATCCAATTTCAATTTAATTAATTTTGCACTGCCTTATAACAGTGCAATTTTGAAAATTAATTTTTGCACCAAAAGAACTCCGGCGCCATACGAAAAACAATATAAAAACGATAAATATCGCTTAGGCAAGAACTAATTACGCCATTTATTAAGCGACTCAGACATACAGGGCTACATATGAAATTAATTACGGCAATCATTAAACCTTTCAAACTAGATGACGTCAGATCAGCACTCACCGAATTAGGGCATCACGGCATGACTATCGAAGAAGTTAAAGGCTTTGGTCGTCAAAAAGGCCACACAGAGCTCTACCGTGGTGCCGAATACGTGATCGATTTCATTCCAAAACTAAAACTACAAATTGCCGTTGCAGAAGACGCTGTAGACCAAGCCATTGAAGCCATTATTTCAGCAGCAAACACTGGAAAAATCGGCGACGGTAAGATCTTTGTCAGCCCTATGGAACAAACCATTCGCATCCGCACAGGCGAGACCGGCAACGACGCCCTCTAAACAGAATCGAATTAAAAACAAACTCTTTACTCTTTTTAAAAATCAGGAGCTCTCTCATGAACAAACTCTTCCTGCTAGCTGCATCACTGCTAGCACCGTCTTTGGCTTTTGCTGAAGATGCGCTTAACGGCGCAAATACCGCCTGGATCCTTACCTCTACAGCCTTGGTATTGTTTATGACCCTACCAGGCCTAGCATTGTTTTATGGCGGTTTGGTTCGAAGCAAAAACGTTCTATCGGTGCTAATGCAGTGCTTTGCGATTGCAGGTATTTCTTCATTATTATGGTTCATCGTAGGCTACAGCCTGGCGTTTACGGAAGGCAACAACTTTATCGGTGACTTCAGCAAAGTTATGCTATCTGGCGTAACTCGTGAGTCTTTAGAGGGCGACATTCCAGAATCCTTATTCATGCTATTTCAAATGACCTTCGCAGTCATTACACCCGCACTAATTGTGGGTGGTTTCGCAGAGCGTATGCGTTTTTCTGCAATGGTTCTTTTCAGCGCAATCTGGTTATTAGCTGTCTACGTACCTATTACTCACTGGGTCTGGGGCGGCGGCTGGTTAGCTGATATGGGTCTATACGACTTCGCGGGCGGTACGGTAGTTCACATTACTGCAGGTGTTGCAGCGCTGGTTGCAGCGATTGTGATCGGCCCTCGAAAAGGCTTCCCAACAACAGCGATGCCTCCTCATAACATGACAATGACTGTAACAGGCGCAGGTATGCTTTGGGTTGGCTGGTTCGGCTTTAACGGTGGTAGTGCTTTGGCCGCTGACGGTAATGCAGCGATGGCAATGCTTTCCACACATATTTCTGCTGCAGCGGGTACGCTTACCTGGTTAGCTATCGAGTGGAAAAAGTTCGGTAAGCCAAGCGCTCTGGGTGGCGTAACAGGTATGGTCGCAGGCCTGGGTACCATTACTCCTGCTTCTGGTTTTGTTGGCCCTGGTGGCGCATTATTAATCGGTATTATGGCGAGCATAACATGCTTTTACGCAGTTCAGTACGTAAAACGCGTGTTGAAAATTGATGATTCATTAGATGTATTCCCGGTTCACGGCGTTGGCGGCATTATCGGTACTTTGTTTGCTGGTATCTTCTCTGCAACAAGCCTTGGCGTTTTCAGTGGTTACGGTTTTGCAGACGGAATCGAGTCAATGGCTGGCCAGCTTAGCGTTCAAGCCGTTGGTGTAATCTCTACCATTGTTTATACAGCTGTTGTTACCTGGATCATACTTAAACTCGTCGCAATCTTTACACCTTTACGCACGACAGATGAAGAAGAAGTTCAAGGCCTTGATGTCGTTGACCATGAAGAAACTGGCTACAATCTCTAAAGGCCCAAACGGCATTTGATCACACTTTAATCAAAGCCAAACACAAAACATGAATATTATTCATGTTTTGTGTTATCCTCCTTTTCTATAGCCTAGCATGAGCACTCTCCATGCCTGAGCAAATATAACAGGAGGCAAGCATGACCCATCTCAAGATCACCTTTCTAGTATTATTATTCCTAAGCATCAATATGACTGCTTGCAGCAGTGACTCGCCCGAGGGTTTTAAAAACATCTCATGGTCAGCCCAGTCGTTGCCTAAGGACTTACAGCGTATTTATCAGCAGAGCTGTAAAAATTGCCACGCAAATTCTGGCACTGGAGCGCCACTCACGGGGGACTCCAAGACCTGGAATAAGATTCTCGAAAACGGGATTGACGCCAGCGTTGAAAAAGCTATCAACGGCTCCGGTGGTATGCCGCCAGGTGGTCAGTGCTTTGAGTGCACTCCTGATCATTTCGTAAAGCTTATTCGTTATATGAGTAAGCCCCTTGAACAACAGTTATAAGGATGCGGCCATGAATAGACGTAGCTTACTAAAGTCACTTATCGCCACTACGCTTACCAGCTCTCTTCCACTGAGTAGCATGCTGGCAATCAATGCCCAGGCTTCTACAAGCACAAAAAGCTTCCCTTGGAAAAACTGGTCTGGCAATCAAAAATGCGTTCCGAGCGAACGCTTAGCGCCCGCCTCTATTGCTGAGCTGCAAACTCTGATTCGGCAAAAGCAACCCGGCATCCGGGCCTTGGGCAGCGGCCACTCCTTCTCTGCATTGGTTCCTACTAATGACATACTGCTTTCTACCCGGCGACTATCCGGTTTAAAAAGCATTGATAAAGAAAAGCAGCAAGCCACTTTCTATTCCGGAACTTTACTTAGTGAGTGCGGCCCTATACTCAACGAAAACCATCAAGCGCTAATTAATATGCCAGATATTGACCAGCAAACCCTTGCTGGCGCCATCAGCACCGCAACGCATGGCACAGGCATGTCATTAGGAAGCCTATCGAGCTATGTCATAGGCCTTGAAATGGTTAGCCCACAAGGTGATCTTGTTCAATGTTCTAATGAGCACAATCCCGAGCTATTTAGGGCAGCTCAGGTTGGCCTGGGAAGCCTCGGTATCATCACCTCAATCACGATGCAAAACCAGGCGCCATTTAACCTTATACGCGAAGCACAATGGATGAGTTTTGAAGACGTCACTGAGCAAGCCCATAAACTTGCCAAGGACAACCGGAACTTTGAATTCTTCTATTTCCCCTTCACCGGCATGGCGCTCACTGACACCTTAAATATCACCAATGAGCCCCCCTCATCGTCAGAGGAAATTGATGGTAACAGCGGCATTATGGACCTTAAAGCCGCCAGAGACTACTTGGGCTGGTCGAGTCAACTGCGCGAGTTGATTATCGGCACCTATATGAAGACCCTTGAAACACATACAAATATTGACCATTCCTACGCTATTTACGCCAATGATAGAAACGTCCGCTTTAATGAAATGGAATATCATCTTCCCGTAGAAGAAGGAATCAAAGCCTTAGGTGAAGTAAGAGACACCATTGAAAAACACTTTAGTGAAGCATTCTTTCCTATTGAGTGTCGCTTCATTAAAGGTGAAGAAGCCTGGTTAAGCCCCTTTTATCAACGTGACTCCATATCCATCGCAGTGCATCGTTATTTTGAAGAAGATTACCAACCGATGTTTAAAGCAATTGAGCCAATTTTTCGAAAGTATGGAGGACGACCTCACTGGGGCAAGCTTAATACATTTAGCCGCGAAGAGTTCAAGAAAAGCTACCCAAAATGGAATGATTTTATTGAGCTAAGACGCAGCTTTGACCCAGAAAGCAAATTCCTGAATACCTACCTGAAAGACACCATCGCTTAAGGTCTAGCTAGCGCCGGGAAAGAGCCTATTCAGGCTCTTTCCAAGCCATCAGCATCTCACGGGTTTTAGGGTAAACATCCATAAATTCTTGATGCATAGGTAATATGTTTTCGATAGGCTGCCCGTCTTTGCAAGCTATCTCAATTTTCTTTGCTGCCTCAGCGAGCGCCAAGGCACTCAAATTGGCAGCAACGCCCTTTAGAGCATGCGCGCTATTTCCTGCCGCTTCCAGATCGCCTTTATCGATATCTGATTGCAGAGTATCAACATACTGCGGCATATCACTCAAAAACGAAGCTATCATAACTTTCAGGATTTTGGACTTCCCCATTACCCTGCGTAATACATCACTTTCATCCCAAATCTGCAACTCAACCCCCTTCGTTTCATCTGGTACTGCCTCTTCAACTATTGCAGAAGCCTCTTCACTTAAATCACAACTTTCGCTCACTTTTACAATTTCACCTACTTGGGCTGCCTTCTGATCAACACCCGCCACAAGGTGAAAATAGAGCTTTCTTTCCAAAACCTCAGTATCGATAGGCTTGGATAAATAATCATTCATTCCTGCTTCAAGGCAGCGTTCCTTATCGCCCTTCATTGCATTCGCTGTCATCGCCATAATAGTGATATCTTTATAACGAATTCCAGCCGCACCACCTCTTATTTCTCGTGTTGCTTCATAGCCATCCATACCTGGCATCTGACAATCCATAAGAATCAGGCTATACGGCAAATTGTCTGGCGAATTTTGCAAAGCAACCAACCCACTATCGGCCAAATCAGCACTGAGCTTCAATATATCCAGCAATGCTAAAGCAACCATTTGATTGACATGGTTGTCTTCGACCAAAAGAATACGGGTATTATCCGGCCACTGGTAGCCACCTGGTAGGCTATCCTGATTCTGATGAATACCGCCATGCTTCAAGCCACGATCATGATCACCCGCCTCTTGCCCACCCTTACACACACTCTCTTCTGAGAAAATAATATTAAGAGAGTCGAACAAATCTAAGGTCGTGGTTGGTTTTGGAAAATAGGCACGACAACCCAAGTCTGAAAAAAACTGTGAGTCGCCCCGGTTCTGCAAGGATGTCATCATCACTAGGTTTGTCTCAGACAAACCCTCTTCCTCTCTAAGCCTTTTCGCCAGTTCAACACCATCTATACGCGGCATATCCATATCAATAAATATAGCTTTATACCGAATAGTTTCACTATCCTGAGCAGCCTTGGTCAACATATCCATGGCGTCGCTAGCTGAATCAGCCTGCGCTACATTTGCTCCCCATACTGTTAGCTGACGCGTCAAAAACTCCCGATGACTGGTATTATCATCAACAATCAGGATATCAGCCCCCTTGATATCGACATCGGGGCTAACCGTTTGAGATTGTTCACTTGTTTCAAGCAAAAGGTTAAATCTGAAACAACTCCCCTTACCCGCCTCGCTTTTAACAGAGATGCCGCCTCCCATCATTTCGCATAACTGCTTAACAATCGCCAGCCCTAGACCACTGCCACCATACCTTCTGGTCGTTGAGGCATCGACTTGAGTGAATGAGTCGAACAACTCCGCTATTTTATCTTTTGGAATACCTATACCGGTATCGGATACTGAACAATTTAGGCGAAGGAGGTCTCGACCATCTGCAGAGAGCTCAGGAGTTAGCGACACTTTCACATAGATCTCGCCTTCGTGAGTGAATTTAATCGCATTACCCACCAGGTTTGATAGAATTTGCCTAATTCTTCCAGGGTCCCCTTTTACCAGGCTATGTTCAACATCAACAACGTCAATAATCAATTCAACATCGTCTTCACAAGGGCGATGACCGATGGCTTCAGAAAATTCGCCAATCATTGAGCGCAAGTTAAACTCTAGAACTTCAATATCCAACTTGCCGGCTTCGATCTTGGAAAAGTCCAGAATATCATTGATCACAGCGAGCAAAGAATGAGCACTCGATCGAGCTAAGGTCACTTGATGATGCTGCTCTTTATTAAGCTCACTATTAATTAGCAGCCCCAACATACCTAAGACACCATTCATTGGTGTACGTATTTCATGGCTCATGCTGGCTAAAAACTCGCTTTTGGCTCTAACAGCAGACTCGGCCTCATCCCGGGCAACGATAAGCTCTTTAGTCTTCTGCTCTAATGCTGCCAATGCATACTTAGATTCTTGATCACTCGCCTCTAAAGCCTTTTCATGCATTTGCCTCATTACCAGCATATGATTGAACGCTTCAGCCAAGCGTCCTATTTCATCATTGCTATCAATCTCGACTCGCTGATCCATCTCTCCTGCCGCAACAGCCATTGTTGCTTCTGCAAGCTTTGTAATGGGCCTAGAAACTCGTCGTGCCTGCCACAAAGCCAAGACAATACTAAGCAGCCCGGTCAGTATGACAAATACCGTTACTATCTGTTTTAGCCAATACGCCGAAGCCAAAGCTTCTTTCTTATCTACCTCGCTGATCAAACTCCACTCAATATTAAATATGCGTACCGAGTGATGAATACCAATTACCTCTTCACCATTCGGCCCCACATATTCGTAAGCCTCTTCATAGTCATGCTCCAAGTCATGAGTTTGGAATTCTGAAGTTTTTTTACACCTATAAGCTTTTGATACAACGCCTTCTTCAGCACCTACTGCATGCTCCTTTCGCCACTTTTCGAATTGTTCAGTTGCGATAGTTCGCTCCAGAATCTCTGACTGATCATCGATACTGGTTCTAAGCAAGCCGTCGGCACCGACTAGATAATGTGAAGCATTAATTTTCGCCAAATCTCGTGACAGCAGGTTTATCAATTGCTCTAATCTAATTTGAATAGCAAAAGAACCGATAACTGCGCCGTCACCCGAAAAGATCGGTGCCGCAATAAAACCATCTGGGCGCCCCTTAGATGGCGCATAGCGTTCGATATCTGAAAAAAGCGTTTTCTTCTGTTTGAGTGTTTACTGCACAAGCCACGAAAACTTTGTCTGGGCATAGCGCCCGTCGAAAAGATTGGTACCAAAGTCATCTTCATGCTCAATGGTATACAGAATATTGCCTTGATTATCGATTAAGAATATATCGTAAACATAGGGATAAGCAGCGCCTATCGCAACTGAACAATTCGAAAAGTGGCGAAAGGAGCATGC
>NZ_LWGJ01001037.1:0-13488 GCF_001635845.1 Oleiphilus sp. HI0132
TTTTGATTATATCGCTGCCATGGATGACTTAAAGCGAGTCTGCGGCCGTCGTACCAATCTCCTTAGAATGTTTATGGAGATACAGCTAACCACCGCGCTTGCCGACGGAGAATTACACCCAAATGAACACCAGCTGCTTCTTGAAGTAGCCGAACACCTTGGTTTCCAGAAACGAAATTTTGAACAACTACTGGCAATGATGACAGCTCAGCACCGGTTTACCGGCTTTGAGCACGATACGTCAGGCCATGTTAGCGAAGAACAAATGATCAGTGCTGCCTATGAAACTCTAGGCGTACAGAGCAATTGCAGTGATGCTGAACTAAAGAAAGCCTATCGTAGACTGATTAGTCAACATCACCCGGATAAACTTGTTTCGAAAGGCTTGCCAGAAGAAATGATGAAAATAGCCACCGAAAAAACTCGGGAAATAAAAGACGCTTATGAGCGAATTAAGAAATTCAGAGCCCAAGCAAGCAGAGGTTAAGATGCGCGTACTCGTAATTGAAGATGATAAAGATGTAGCGGCTTATTTAGTCAATGGCCTCAAGGAAAACGATAACGTTGTAGATCATTCTGCCGACGGTAAAGAAGGTTTATTAATGGCAGCCAGTGAAAGCTATGATGTTATGATTATCGACCGCATGTTGCCTGGAATGGATGGTCTATCCATTATTAAAACGATCCGCGCAACCGGTAACCAAACACCTGTACTGATCCTTAGTGCACTAGGCGACGTAGATGATCGTGTTGAAGGTTTACGCGGTGGTGGTGACGATTATCTGACCAAGCCTTTCTCCTACACTGAGTTACTTGCTCGCCTGGAAGTATTAGTCAGACGCGGGGCAACCAGTGGCTCCGAGAAAGTGACTCACCTGCAAGTTGCCGACCTTGAAATGGATTTGCTAGCCCGCTCTGTCAAACGCGGTAGCGAAAAGATCGACCTACAACCTCGCGAATTTCGCTTGCTAGAGTACCTGATGAAACATGCAGGCCAAGTGGTGACTCGTACTATGCTATTGGAGCAGGTTTGGGATTATCATTTTGATCCACAAACCAATGTGATCGACGTCCATATCAGCCGCTTACGATCAAAGATCGATAAGGACTTCCCGAAACAACTACTACAAACAGTTCGAGGCGCGGGATACATTCTTAGTGAAGATTCTTAGTCTTCTTCGGACCTCTACCTTTCAATTGGCGATCATGTACATGGTACTGTTCGCCACATCTGTCTTTATCCTGATGGGTTTTATCTATTGGGCTACTGCCGGCTACATGTCGAGCCAAACCGACGAAACTATTGAGGCTGAAATTATAGGCCTTGCTGAGCAATACCAAAGGCAAGGGCTCAACGGTTTAATCAGCGTTATCCGGGAGCGTGTCGCGCGAGACCCAAATGGCAAGGCTATTTACTTATTTACCGCCAGAGACTTTATTAAGCTCGCCGGTAATATAAGTAAGTGGCCTGAAGATGGAGAAGTACAGGAGGGCTGGCTAAACTTCACCCTTGGCGAGAATCTAGGGTGGCCAGGTGAAGAATCCCGGCCTGCTCGTGCCCGTGTATTCATCGTGCCTGGTGGACTAAGGCTGCTTGTTGGCCGCGATGTAAATGAATTTATGGCCGTTAAGCAACTCGTCGAACGTGCGATAAACTTTGGCATGGGAATTACCTTCGCTCTGGCGATGCTTGGCGGCATTATGATGAGCCGTAGTACAGCAAAAAGGGTTGAGCTAATTAACCAAACCAGCCAGCGGATTATGCAAGGGAATCTTTCTATTCGTATCCCGGACCGTGGCACCAATGACGATTTTGACCAACTCGCACGTAATCTAAATGAAATGCTCGACCGAATCGTTCAATTAATGGAAGGCATTCGTCATATTTCAGACAATATTGCTCACGACCTGCGAACCCCTCTGACTCGTCTAAGAAACCAGTTAGAAAATACACTGATCAGTGTAGAGCGCGACCAAGACAGACAACAGGTCGCCAATGCAGTCGCGGAAGCTGACCAACTACTCGCTACCTTCAATGCCCTATTACGTATTGCTCGCCTTGAGGTGGGTAGTAAGTCTTCAAATTTCCAACCTTTCAATCTAAGTGAACTGGTACAAGATGCTGCCGAGCTATATGAAGCACTTGCCGAAGATAAGAACCAGAAACTTGCGATTTCGATAGAAGAAAACGTTAACCTGAACGGTGATCGAGACCTTCTGTTTCAGACCTTGTGTAACCTGATCGATAACGCAATAAAATACACGCCGGAGAGTGGCTGTATAGATGTATCACTCCACAGCACTCAGAAAGATATATATCTATCAGTTGCTGACTCAGGAATTGGAATTCCAGAAGAGGAAAGGGAGAAAGTATTCCAACGCTTTTATCGCGTTGCCAAGAGCAGGTCTTTGCCAGGTAATGGTTTAGGTTTAAGCCTGGTACTCGCTGTGATGGATATCCACCACAGTAAAGTTATCTTAAATGATAATGACCCAGGCCTAAAAGTGGAGCTGGTTTTCCCACGAAGTACTAAGCTTCTATCAGGCAGTAAAGATAAAGAACTTAATTAGAACTGCGCTCTAACACGATCAATCGTATATTTAGCCGGAAATACAGCCAGGTTCTTAGCACTAATAAAAAGCTTCTCAGTGTTATCTACAATGCTTTCAACTTTTGCTTTGCTAACATCTACTTTTGCGTTAAGGCTATCCATTTCACCTTCCAAACGCTTTTGTCCAAACATCAAAAAAGCAATCAAATTATGACGGTTAATCTGGTTTTCAACACCCATAGCATCTAGGTTATAACCTAATGCATCAATTTGTGATAAAGCACTTTCAGCAAGTTCATTCAATTTTTTCTGTGCTTTCATTGTCTTCTCCAATATGCTTTTATTAAATATACCTTCTGAAAAGCAGGACCTTACTACACCTACTCTTCTAGTTCTTGGCGCTAAGGGTACTTAGATAGTTTAGGTACTTCAACCTAGTTTTATACGACAAAAGATGTGAATACTAAATGGGACGTTACAGACCACCGCAAAAGCCTGGATCAAAATACATTACACCTGAAGGCGAAAAGAAGCTAAAGGATGAGCTAAATTATTTATGGAAAACAAAGCGTCCTCAAGTCACCCAAGCAGTTTCTGAAGCTGCTGCACAAGGTGACCGTTCTGAAAATGCCGAGTATATTTATGGAAAAAAGCAGCTTAGGGAAATAGATAGTCGTGTTCGCTTCCTTAGAAAGCGCCTTGATGACATGGTAGTGGTTGACCGTAAGCCTGACGATTTAACAAGGGTATTTTTCGGTGCCTGGGTCACCCTCGAAAATGACGAAGGAGAAGAGTCTCGTTTTCGCTTAGTCGGCCCAGATGAATTTGACCTTTCAATTGGTTATTTGAGCATCGACTCACCACTGGGGCGCTTGTTACTTAAAAAGCAAATAGATGACGAAGTTGAACTCAATACACCTGATGGCGTGGTCAGCTATGTAGTCGTCAATATCGATTACCTTGATAATGATCACTAGTACCTAGACAGCTTTTGTAAAAACGATAATATATCTGCTTAGATCAAGGAGAGAGCCATGCCTAAAAAATATTTTCATTTTATGCTTTTATGTTTCCTTATACCTTCAATCAGCCTCTCTGAATCACCAGATGAGGATTGGGATGAAGACGAGGATCTTGAATACTTTTTCTCAACCAGGCAAAAATCAACGCTTGAGGATTTTCCACTTCAAGAAATTGGTGGTGAAGAGCTCTCTAATGCTGCGATTGCCGGCGCACTAAAAGCCGATACCTCAAGCGGTCAAAATGCTAAACCTATTTACCTTCAAGAAAAAGAAGACAGTGATAAACAGAAGGCTGGTGATGCACTTAAGGAAGATGAATTGCTTAAAGCAGGTGAAGACTTGCAACTAAATCAGTTTCAAATACCCACAGCTGAATTTCAGCAGCCTATTTATTCCCAGCCTACTGGGCGTACCTATTCCGCGCATAGTACAAACACGATTTCCCGTCCTTAGGCTAATCGAAGATTAAATTTCTAATGAGAATTAGAAATATGGAAAGATCGCGCGTTTATTTCATTCAAAAGGAAAGTTGTTAACAACTTTATTCCATCGTTAACTACTTTTCCCTATGAATAGCGGCTGTAAATACGGCTAGCTCATCACTCAACTGTTACTGATTTTGCTAAATTACGTGGCTGATCCACATCGGTACCTTTAATCAACGCAACATGATAACTAAGCAACTGCAAAGGCACAGTATATAAAATCGGCGCGACGATCTTTTCACAATGTGGTACGTCTAGTACTTTCATGGTGTCATCACTTTTGAAGTGTGCGTTTCGATCAGCAAAAACATACATCAAACCACCTCTTGCACGTACTTCTTCAACGTTAGAATGCAGTTTTTCTAGAAGCTCATTGTTCGGTGCAACAACAATGACTGGCATGTCTGCATCGATAAGAGCCAATGGGCCATGCTTTAATTCGCCTGCGGCATAAGCTTCAGCGTGAATATACGAAATCTCTTTAAGCTTCAGTGCACCTTCCATCGCAACCGGGTATTGATCACCACGACCCAGGAATAAACTGTGGTGCTTGTCAGCAAAGTCTTCCGCCAATTCGGCTATTTGCTTATCCATATCCAAGCTTTGTTCGATGATTGAAGGAAGTGCCTGTAAGGCCTCAACGATCGAAGCTTCCGTTTCGGCTGGCATATTTTTGTTCTTTCCAATAGCGACGACAAGCTGCAGTAAGCCAACTAATTGAACGGTAAATGCCTTGGTGGATGCTACGCCGATCTCAGCGCCCGCATTCATCATATAGTTTAAGTCTGACTCACGAACTAGTGAAGAACCAGGCACGTTACAAATGGTCAAACTAGCTTTATATCCGATTTCTTTGGCCAGTCTTAGTGCTGCCAGAGTATCGGCTGTTTCACCTGACTGCGAGATTGTAACCAATAGTGCATTAGCCGGAACAACCGACTTTCTATATCTAAATTCAGATGCAATTTCGATATTACATGACACACCAGCAATTTCTTCAAACCAATAACGTGCGACCATGCCGGCGTGGTAGCTCGTACCACAGGCAATAATTTGAACGTGATCAATGCCTTTTAGAATCTCTGCTGTATTTTCACCAAAGGCCGTGTCAAGAACCTGGCCGTTTGCAATTCTACCCTCTAAGGTGTTCTTAATAGCAATCGGCTGTTCATAGATTTCTTTTAGCATGTAGTGCTTATATGGCCCTTTGTCGCCAGCATCATGCGAGACATCAGACTCATTGATATCTCTTGATACTTCACTACCTACAGCATCATAGATGGTCACGTCTTGGCGTGTCAGTACGGCGATATCGCCTTCTTCTAGGAAGGAGAAACGGTTCGTTACTGGTAATAATGCTAATTGATCTGATGCCAGGAAGTTTTCTCCTATGCCATATCCTATCACTAATGGGCTACCAGAACGCGCTGCAATTAGCTGGTCTGGATCACTGGTATCCATAACAACCGTTCCGTAAGCACCTTCTAATTGCTTCACAGTTGATCTGAATGCTGATAATAGTGAGTCATGTGTTTTTAGTTCATGATGAACTAGATGAGCAATCACCTCGGTATCTGTATCCGAAGCAAATTCATAACCCACGGCACTTAGCTTCTCACGCAGAGTATGATGGTTTTCAATGATCCCGTTGTGAACAACTACAATTTCGGAACCTGATACATGAGGGTGGGCATTACGTTCGCTAGGTTCACCATGAGTTGCCCAACGTGTGTGTGCAATACCGGTTCCACCTTTGCAAGGGTTTGCCTTTAGTGCGTCTGCCAATTCTTGAACTTTGCCTATACGTCTCAAGCGATTAAATTCGCCTGCTTCAGACAATAAAGCCAACCCTGCTGAATCATATCCTCTATATTCTAAACGCTTCAAACCTTCGAGAAGAATTTCAGCTACATCCCTTTGAGCCACAGCTCCAACTATTCCGCACATACCTTTTGTTCCTGTTTTCCAAATCTTATTCGATTACTTTACTAGTCGAAATCTTTAACTTACTTTTTGCTGGGTCTGTCCCAACCATCGATATTTCTTTGCTTTGACCTGGCTACAGCTAGTTGTTCTTCTTCTATATCTTTATTGACAGTAGACCCCGCGCCAATAGTCGCACGCTTACCAACTTTCACCGGCGCAACTAATGATGTATTGGAGCCAACAAACACATCATCTGCAATTTCTGTTTGAAACTTGTTAACGCCATCATAGTTACAGGTAATTGTACCTGCACCCACGTTAACATTTTTGCCTAAGGTTGCGTCACCAACATAGCTAAGATGGTTAATCTTACTACCTTCACCAACGGTCGTCTTCTTGGTCTCAACAAAGTTACCGACTTTCGCTTTAGTTTTTAAACTCGTTCCGGGTCTCAGTCTTGCAAACGGGCCCACATTACAGGCGCTTGCCACAAAGCTATCTTCGATAATTGAATTAGCATGTATCGTGGTACCAGCACCGATTGTTGAATTTTTGATAATGCAGTTTGGTGCAATGCTGACATCCTCACCAAGTACGACATGCCCTTCGAAAATACAATTAAGATCGATAGTGACATCTTGGCCGCATTCTAATTCACCGCGCACGTCTAAACGATTTGGATCATAGATGGTGACACCTTGAAGCATTAGCTGTTCCGATATCATGCTTTGGTGCCAGCACTCTAATTCACATAGTTGCAGGCGATTATTCACGCCTTGAACTTCCTGCTCAAAACTTGGCTGATGGCTTTCAACTCGCAAGCCATTTGCTACGGCGATCTCGATAATATCAGTTAAGTAGTACTCGCCTTGTGCATTGCTGTTACCAAGTGTCGGAATAAACTTATGCAACACTGAAGCCTGTAGAGCAAGTATTCCGGTATTAACTTCCGGAATCATTAATTCTTCTTCTGAAGCATCTTTTTGTTCTACGATGGCTTCAATATCGCCATCTGCGTTCCGAACGATTCGACCATAGCCCGTTGGGTTTTCAAGGTCGACTGTCAATAAGCCAAGCTGCTTCTCATTAACTAAAGCCGTTAATTGAGACAATGTTGCCTGACTGGTTAAGGGCACGTCTCCGTATAGTATTAGTACTTGCGCGTCTTCTGGAATGTGGTCGATTGCTTGTGCTACCGCATGGCCCGTACCTAGCTGCTCAGCTTGTAAGCACCAGTTTACATCTTCTTTAATTGTGTCTTTTACCTGATCAGCACCGTGACCGATAACAATATGTATACCTTCAGCATCTAACTTATTCGCTGTATCCAACACATGCTGTAGCATTGGCTTTCCCGCTACAGGGTGCAAAACTTTTGGTAATTTAGACTTCATTCGAGAACCTTGCCCAGCTGCAAGGATAACCACATGTAAACTCATAATCGTTTTTCCTAAACTTTTTCTACTACAATCGTTTGATTATAGACACTCCATATGACATAAAAGAAAAAAGGCAGCTAAATAGCTGCCTTTTTTCTTTATTTTACGAATTACTGCTCATTAATGCTTATTTCTCATTCGCTGAATCACGCGTAGTCGCGCTGATGCTTCAGCTAGTTGAGATGCTGCTCGAGAGTAATCAAAATCGCCGCTCTGATTCGCCAGCTCTCTTTCTGCTTCTTTCTTAGCTTCCAGAGCTGCTGCTTCATCAACGTCGTGAGCTCGCTCTGCACTATCTGCTAGCACAGTTACTAAGCTTGGTTGAACTTCCATGTATCCGCCGGATACGTAGAAAACTTCCTCTTCGCCGCCTTGTTTGATAACGCGAACAGGACCAGGATTCAACTTCGTCATTAGTGGAGCATGGCCTGGAGCAATACCCAAGTCACCCATTTCGCCAGCTGCAACAACTAGCTCAACAAGACCCGAATAAATTTGCTCTTCAGCACTTACGATATCGCAATGCACGCTAATACCCATAATTTCTACCTTCATCAGGGAAGCACTTTAAATATCTTAAAGTGCTTCTACTAAAGGATGATTACATGTTTTTCGCTTTTTCGACTGCTTCGTCGATAGAGCCAACCATGTAAAACGCCTGCTCAGGAAGATCATCGTACTCACCGCCCAAGATACCTTGGAAGCCACGGATAGTGTCTTTCAAAGATACATACTTACCCGGTGCACCCGTAAATACTTCGGCAACGTGGAAAGGCTGTGACAAGAAACGTTCGATCTTACGAGCACGTGCAACTGTCTGCTTATCTTCTTCAGACAATTCGTCCATACCAAGAATCGCAATGATGTCTTTCAATTCAGCATAACGCTGAAGTACTGTCTGTACACCACGTGCAATTTCATAGTGCTCAGCACCAATCACCAAAGGATCTAGCTGACGAGAAGTAGAGTCTAGTGGATCGATCGCTGGGTAAATACCCTTAGAAGCGATGTCACGACTCAATACAACTGTTGCATCCAAGTGAGAGAAGGTTGTTGCTGGAGATGGGTCAGTCAAGTCATCCGCAGGTACATATACTGCCTGGATCGATGTGATCGAACCAGTCTTAGTAGATGTAATACGCTCCTGAAGAACACCCATTTCCTCAGCTAGTGTAGGCTGATAACCTACCGCTGAAGGCATACGACCTAGCAGTGCTGATACTTCAGTACCTGCCAGTGTGTAACGGTAGATATTATCAACGAACAATAGTACGTCTTTACCCTCGTCACGGAACTTCTCAGCCATTGTCAAACCAGTCAAGGCAACACGTAGCCTGTTTCCTGGTGGCTCGTTCATCTGACCGTATACCATCGCTACCTTAGAGTCTGTTGGAGTCTCTAGGTTTACAACGCCAGCTTCCTGCATTTCGTGATAGAAATCGTTACCCTCACGAGTACGCTCACCAACACCTGCGAATACTGAAAGACCAGAGTGCTTCAGTGCGATGTTGTTGATCAATTCCATCATGTTTACAGTTTTACCAACGCCCGCACCACCGAATAGACCAACTTTACCACCCTTAGCGAATGGACAAACCAAGTCGATTACTTTGATACCGGTTTCTAGCAATTCAGCCGATGCTGCTTGCTCTGCGTAAGTAGGTGCTTTACGGTGAATAGGCATACGCTCTTGCTCACCGATGTCACCACGCTCGTCGATTGGGCGTCCTAGAACGTCCATGATACGACCCAAAGTTTCTGGACCAACAGGTACAGAAATTGGTGCGCCAGTGTTATCTACATTCAGCCCACGCTTTAGACCTTCAGTACTACCCATTGCGATAGTACGTACGATACCATCACCTAGTTGCTGCTGTACTTCAAGTGTTGTATCAACACCATCAACCTGCAACGCATCATATACATTTGGAACTGATTCGCGCGCGAATTCAACGTCGATTACAGCTCCAATAATTTGTACGATATTTCCGCTACTCATGTCCGGATCCTCGTTAACTTTTAATCTTTAAATACACAAAATTTGCCAGGAACTACTTATACCGCAGCTGCACCACTAACGATCTCAGAAATTTCCTGAGTAATCGCTGCTTGACGCGCTTTGTTATAAACCAACTGCAATTCCTTGATAATGTCGCCCGCGTTGTCTGTTGCAGATTTCATTGCGATCATTCGAGCTGCCTGCTCACATGCTACATTTTCAACAACCGCTTGATAAACTTGCGATTCAACGTAACGCGTTAACAAGCCATCTAGTAAGTCTTTCGCTTCAGGCTCGTAAATATAATCCCAATGATGCTGCATTTCACTTTCTTCAGCAGCTTCTAACGGTAACAATTGTACTACTTCAGGGCTCTGCGTCATGGTGTTTACAAACTCGTTGTATACCACGTAAAGGCGGTCGATCTTGCCTTCTTCGTAAGCATCCAACATCACCTTTACAGAACCGATCAGCTCATGTGCTGCAGGTGCGTCACCAAGGTGACTTAATGCAGCAACGACATTACCGCCGTAGCTTTTAAAGAAGCTAATTGCTTTTTGTCCAACCGCGCAAAGATCGACTTCTACTGCGTTATCCGCGTAGTTTTTCATATCTTTAGCAACTTTCTTGAACAAGTTGACGTTCAAACCGCCACACAAACCTCGGTCTGTAGAAACGATGATATAGCCAACACGCTTAACTTCGCGCTCTTGCAAATATAAGTGCTTATATTCTGTGTTCGCATTTGCCAAGTGACTGACAATCGAACGAATTTTTTCTGAGTAGGGCTTACCCAAACTCATACGATCTTGAGCTTTACGCATCTTACTCGCGGCAACCATTTCCATTGCGCTTGTAATTTTCTGCGTGCTTTTTACGCTCGAAATCTGATTTCGTATCTCTTTACCAACGGCCATTTTATATCGCCTTTAAAGTCTTGTTCACTTTGAGGTATAAATGACAGTCGAGTACTGCAGTATTCATAGATCTCCAGTACTCAACAATCGGCTTACCAAGTTTGCGTCGACTTAAATTGCTCAAGAGCTGATTTAATGCCGTCAGCGATATCATTGTTGTAATCGCCTTTTTCGTTAATCTTATCGAGTAATGCTGAATGTTCAGCACTCATGTAAGACAACATTGCATCTTCAAAATCAACAACTTTGTTTACTGGCACATCATCCAAGAAGCCTTCATTAGCGGCATAAAGAACGATACCCATTTCAGCAACGCTTTGTGGGCTGTACTGCTTTTGCTTCATAAGCTCTGTCACACGCTGACCGTGCTCTAGCTGCTTACGTGTTGCATCATCAAGGTCTGATGCGAACTGAGCAAATGCTGCCAATTCACGATACTGAGCCAAAGCCAAACGTACGCTACCACCTAACTTCTTGATGATCTTAGTCTGAGCTGCACCACCAACTCGTGATACCGAAATACCTGCGTTCATTGCAGGACGAATACCAGAGTTAAATAGGTTGGTCTCAAGGAAGATCTGACCATCTGTAATCGAAATTACGTTAGTTGGTACGAATGCAGATACGTCACCACCTTGTGTTTCGATGATCGGTAGAGCTGTCAATGAACCAGTTTGGCCCTTAACTTCACCATTGGTGAACTGCTCAACGTAATCAGCGTTTACACGTGATGCACGCTCTAGTAGACGTGAGTGCAAGTAGAATACGTCACCTGGATATGCTTCACGACCTGGTGGACGACGTAGTAGCAATGAAATCTGACGGTATGCCCAAGCTTGCTTGGTCAAATCATCAAATACGATCAATGCGTCTTCACCGCGGTCACGGAAGTATTCACCCATTGTTGTACCGCCGTATGGCGCTAAGAACAACATTGCTGCTGGATCAGCTGCACCTGCCGCAACAATGATCGTGTGATCCATTGCGTCATGCTCTTCAAGTTTACGTACAACCGCAGCGATAGAAGATTGCTTCTGACCAACTGCTACATAGATACACTTAACACCTGTGTTCTTCTGGTTAATGATTGCATCGATAGCGATTGCAGTCTTACCAGTCTGACGGTCACCGATGATCAACTCACGCTGGCCACGGCCGATAGGTACCATTGAGTCAATCGCTTTCAAACCAGTTTGTACTGGCTCATCAACTGATTGACGTGCGATTACACCTGGTGCAACTTTTTCTAAAGGTGCAGTTAGCGTAGTCTCGATAGGACCTTTACCATCAATTGGGTTACCTAGTGCATCAACAACACGGCCAAGCATTGCTTCACCGATTGGTACTTCTAGGATACGACCCGTACATTTTGCTTTCTGACCTTCGGCAAGACCTTTAGGGTCACCTAGGACAACGACACCTACAGAATCACGCTCTAGGTTAAGCGCCATACCGTATACGCCGGTTTCAAACTCTACCATCTCACCATACATTACGTCGGCAAGACCGTGAATTAGAACGATACCGTCAGATACACTGACGATAGTGCCCTCATTTTGGGCTTCAGAAGAAACATCGAGAGTTTCGATGCGCTTCTTAATAATTTCGCTGATCTCAGCTGGGTTTAGCTGTTGCATGCGTTAAATCCTCAAATCTGAATCTGCTACCTAAGCACTAACCGCTTCGGCCAATTTTGCAATTTTGCCACGGACAGAAGCATCGATGACTAGATCGTTGGTGCGGATAATTACGCCACCAATCAACGACTCATTTACAGTCGATGTAACAACGACTTTACGATCTAGTTTCTTACTTAGTACTTGTGCAAGCTTATCTTGTTGTTCACCGCCCAGTTCAAAAGCACTCTCCACATCGACGTCTACTGACATCTCTAGCTGTGCTTTGAAACCTTCAAACAATTGAGCAATCTCTGAAAGTAACTCTAATCGGTCATTTTCAGCCAACACAACGATAAAGTTTTTACCTTCATCATTTAACTTATCACCACATGATTCGATGAAAAGCTGTGCTTTTTGCTCACTTGTCAATGCTGGGTGGTCTAGAACAACACTCATGTTCTCGTCCATAGCTACTGCAGAAGAATAAGCAAGCATGTCTGACCAAACTGTCAAAGCTTCCTTATCCTTCGCGGCCTGAAAAGCGGCTTTAGCGTAGGGTCGGGCAATCGTAATTGATTCTGCCATCATCCACTCTCAAAACTTAAATTTCTGAGGCAAGCTGATCGAGTAACTCACCATGTTTGCTTGCATCGATTGAAGATCCAAGAATCTTTTCTGCGCCCGCAATTGCGATTGCAGATACTTCAGCGCGAAGCTCTTCTTTCACGCGATTCTTTTCTTGCTCAATTTCAGCTTTAGCAGCAGTGATTAATCTGTCACCTTCTTGACGAGCAGTTTCTTTCGCTTCGTCAACAATTTGATTTGATCGTTTGTTCGCTTGCTCGATTAGTTCAGCTGCTTGTGCTTTCGCTTCTTTTAGCTCTTCAACTGCTTTTTTCTGTGCAAGTTCAAGATCTTTAGACGCTCTGTCAGCCGCTGCTAAACCGTCGGATATTTTCTTTTCGCGTTCTGTCATTGCACCAATGATTGGTGGCCAAACATACTTCATGCAAAATAGCACAAAGCCTGCGAAGAAAATCATTTGTCCAATAAGTGTGTAATTGATATTCACACTAATTACCTCACTTTCGTTGTTAGTTTACGTTTTTAGCTAACTAAAGACGTGTCTATTAAGCACCAACGCCTGGAGCAACAACGAAAATCAAGTACATAGCGATACCAACACCGATAATTGGCACAGCATCGATCAAACCAGCTAGTAAGAACATCTTACCTTGTAGCATTGGACCAAGTTCTGGCTGACGCGCAGTACCTTCCAATAGACGTCCACCAAGTAGACCCATACCAACTGCCGCACCAAGTGCACCAAGACCAAGCATAATTGCAGCTGCAATAATTACTAGTTCCATTTTTTTCTCCTGCTTTAAGTTAAAAAGTTAAGTTAGTTAAAAGAAAAGTTTAAAAATTTAGATTAATGATCTTCGTGAGCCATACTCAGGTACACGACGGTCAAAACCATAAAAATAAATGCTTGTAGCGTAATAACCAAGATATGGAATATCGCCCAA
>NZ_LWGJ01001038.1:0-9558 GCF_001635845.1 Oleiphilus sp. HI0132
TAAAAGAGGTGTTCACTGTGGGTAAGAAACGTTATAAGACAACTAGGCAAGGCCTGAACCGACGCAGCATCCTAAAAAATGGGTTGGGGGCTCTCGGCGCAGTCGCCCTAACTGCCGGGGGGAATAGCGTCAATGCTACAGCTAGCAAAGATTCCACGGATAGAGAAATCGACAAGTATGACTATGATGTCATTGTTATTGGTGGTGGCTTTGCCGGGGTTACCGCTGCCCGTGAGCTCAGGCAAGCTGGGCTATCAGTACTAATATTAGAAGCTCGTAATCGCCTTGGTGGGCGTACCTTTACCGTAAAGCGTGATGGTAAGTTGTTTGAGCTCGGTGGCGCCTGGGTGCACTCCACGCAACCTAATGTTTTCGCTGAAATTAATCGCTACGACTTGCAATTAGTGGATTCTACTCCAAGCACGATTCCCGACTTACTGTGGTGGGATGGTGATGAGGCGCGGGATGCTGGCATGAGCGGCATCGCACCACTGATTAGGATGGCTGCCTGTGGGAATGGGGCACCAGAAGGTGAACCATCGCCACCTATGGTCACCTATCAAGGCTTTGCCATTGCCAATGAGCAAATGCACCAATTTCATGATGGTGCCGCTCACTCCTTTCCATTGCCCTATGATCCTTTTAGTACAGATAATTGGCAAGGCGCCGACACTCTATCGGTTCGCGATCGCCTTAATCAGATGGACCTCTCTCCTTCTTTCTCACCCATCATCGAAGGACTCTTGGGCGCTTCCGTTCATGGAGACTTTGATCAAGCTAGCTACGTAGAAATGCAACGATGGTGGTCTCTCGTTGGCAGTGATATCACTCGTTACAGTGATAGCGTCTCTCGCTATAGCTTTAAACATGGTACGCAAAGTTTAATCAATGCCATGCTGGATGATGGTCGCCCTGACGTGGAATTGGGTACGCCAGTGAAGGAAGTTCATGATCTTGGGGATCACGTAAAAATAATCACCAGCACAGGCAAAACATTTACCTGCCGGTCCACGATTAGCGCAGTCCCCATGAACGTACTATCCAAGATTCAATTTTCGCCTGCGCTACTATCACAAAAGGTGAGAGCGTCCGAGGAAGGTCATGCCGGCTCTGGAATGAAGTTCTACATTCGCATCCGACAGAATATAAAGCCCATCTTAATGTTGGCCTCGGAGCAAGACCCTATAAGCACCATTATGACCATGGCCAGCCCTAACGAAGGCACTAATCTCGTGGCTTTTTCCACTGATCCGTCACAAATTGACCCCAACAACCACGCGCAAGTCCAAAAATTATTGCGCCGCTTTCTACCGGATGTTGATGTGGTGGATACCCTACACTATGACTGGCACCTGGACCCTTACTCAAAGGGTACTTGGTGCGTTCTGAAAAAAGGTCAATTGACGAATTCGATTACTGCATTACGCGAACCCCAAGGGCGAATATATTTTGCCGGTGGCGATATTGACTTAGGCTGGCGCGGATTTATCGACGGCGCTATTGCGACGGGTAACCAAGTTGGCCAAAAAGTGGCTCGTCTACTAAACGCACGCACGACCCCAATTTATAAAACAGAAAAAATGGCAGCCGGCGCTCACATAGACACAACCCTTAATCAATGCACCGTGTGTCACAGTACAGACGCATCCGGAAAAGCAAGTGTTGGTCCCAATCTTAGAGGTAAATACGGACAACCCGCCGCTTCGGCTAGCAATTTTAACTACTCGTCGGGTTTATCTGAGAGCAATCTCACTTGGAACGAAGCCAATCTGGATCGTTTCTTGGAAGACCCCGCCGGAACAGTGCCTGGTACCACTATGGGCTTTGGGGGGATAAAAGACCCCAACGAAAGGAACGCCATCATTGAAGCCCTCCGTGCACTTAAATAGGCAAGAAAAACCATTGGTAGCACCATCCTAACAAACCAGCGTAATGTGGATAGGAAATGAATATGAAAATGTACCCGATTTTAGCGTATCTATGTGCTCTATTGATATCGGACGTAGTGAGTGCAAGTGACATTAATAATGACAGAGACAACGAAGAAATTTATCGAAAACTACTAAAAATCGAATACAACAATCGTGTATTTGCTTATCTTTCAACTCAAATCATCGCAAAAAACCGAGAGGGTTCTCCAATGGGGGAGTTTTATCAAGCGTATTATCGGTTGGAGGTGTTGAACAAAAGCCTCTATGAGAATATGGAAAAGAAACTTAACTTTGAATACCAGCCCAATCTGTTTACTCGTACTCGTGGAAAGTTAACCGGGTATATCTCCTCTGTTCTGCCTGTTACAGCAGGTATGCTTGTATCTATCATTCAACCATACGTGGAAAAGCTTACCGTATTAAATCAAGTTTCCCCAGCAGAGCACAGTAAGTTCTTCAGCTATGTACTTGCGCAAGAAAAAGCTCAGCTTAAAGCCTCACAGGTGGCAGTAGAGAGAGGCTGGTCAGAGGGGGCTAAGGTTTTAAGAGAGTTTATTGAAAATCAAAAATAATCCCAAAATTAATGTTCTGGACTGCCCGGCGTTTCATAAACATTTCCGAGCTATTATTGTTGTATGGCTACTTTAATGAGCTGTTGAGCAAGAATTGGACCTTCTATTTCACTAAATTTTATTGGTTCTTTCGGGGGCGGGTGATAGTAGATTTGATGCTGAGGCGGTCATGGGGGCGTAGAGGACATTCTTTTAATGCATGAGCTCTGTCTAGCGAATTCAAGCTGTGGGGGCTATCTAGAAGAATTAATTACATAAAAGGGGGGCTGATAAGGCCCTTTCTTCGTCTTCTGAGTAATAGTTTCCTAAAAGAACAAATATTGGCCTCGCAACATCAATATCTGGGTGTTGATCTCAGGTGAAATTCATGTGTGGGACTTTTTACGGTGTTGCCTTGGATCCGGTTTCGGGTTGAAAGTCTCATAACGCATGAGATAAAAATTTGATATGGGTACAAGCACCGTGATAGATACTTTTAGTCCTCATTTGGTTGCAGCCATAATTGGTTTGGTTGTCGAGATAATTGGTTGGTGTAAAGACATGATCCAATAAGGTTTAATCCAATCTAATAGTAAAGTGTAACTTATGGTGTAGCTTTTCTCTTCGGGGCTAAAAAAATCGTTATAAATCAAAGCTCAAGTACTGCTGCATCATGAGTCATGGATTGATGTTGGTTGTGATCCATTTCCAAAACGTCATGACTAATAGAAGACTCACCATCGGCCATCGGCATGTCATCCGTAACGGTGTCGGGTCGATGGATCTGGCTGATCACATAGTTGTTGTCGCCCTCTCTTGTAATTTCTACGTGAAGAGTCATATCAGACTGTAAACCTTGAAGGTCTACATTTTTTGCGGCGGTAAAATTCATGGTCATGGCCGGCCATTGCCAGTCATCAATGGCATCATGCGCCAGCGTCAACATCCGGTGTTCGGGCATCAGGCTTTTAAGACGTGCGCCGACCCAGACCGATGTGGGAGCCATAGTCTCAGCCTTATCATCCGAACCATGATTCATGCGCCGAAAGTCCGAGGTTTTGCTGGACTCGGAATCAATCAGGAATTGTGCTGACGTCACAATGCGGTCGCCCTCATCAAGTCCCAATATGATTTCCGCCTGCTCATCGTTGATATTCCCAACCTGTACAGCAACGGATTTAAAACGGCCTTCGCCCTTGGCCAGCACAACACGGGATTGACTGCCGGTACGGATCAGCGCCTGACGGGGAATCAACAGAGTATCGTCCATCGGTGCCGTCTCAATGCGCATCTGCGCAAACATGCCCGGCTTCAGATAACCATCGGGATTGTGAAAATGTACTCGTATCTGTGCGGTGCGAGTCTTGGTGTTAAGGCTCGGGTAGACATAATCAACCTGGCCCTGCCACTCTCGCCCTGGCGAATAACCCAACTGCATCTGGACCTGATCGCCGACCTGCACCAGGGAAGCCTGTCGCTCAAAGACTTCACCAATCACCCAAATATGTTCCAGCTGACCGATGGCCATGATTTCCATGCCGGGTTTTACAAACATGCCTTCGCGCGCCATGAGGTTATCCAGCACACCCGATTGCGGCGCTGTAACGGTGATGGTCTGGCTCACCTTGCCGGATTTCCTCAGGCGGTTGATTTCTGATTTTGGCACCTGCAGGGATGCCAGGCGCTCCTTGGCGGCTTCAATCAGCGTGGCGTTATTGCGTTTTAGTGCCAAGAGTAATTCCTCCTGTGCATTAACCAGGGTCGGTGAGTAAAGCGCATAGAGAGATGCACCCTTCTGCACCGGATCGCCAGAAGCTTTGACGTAGAGTTTTTCAACCCAGCCCTCTACCCGCGGATGAATATGTATCAAGCGATCTTCATCGTATTGCACATAACCCACGGTATTGACGGAAACGTCCATCTGGCCGCGGGTAACGGGTGCCGTGCGTACGCCAAGGTTATTGACCACATCCGGCGATATGGTGACTGTGCCAATCTCCTCATCACCGCCGGCTTCTTCATACACCGGAATCAGATCCATCCCCATCGGAGATTTTCCGGGCTTGTCGCGTTTGTAATTGGGGTCCATCGGCGCGACCCAATAGAGCGGTTCTTTTTTGGCTGTCGCCTTACCGCCCTCTCCCGTGTCTTGCATGCGCCAATAGGCTGAATAGTGGGCCAGGGTTGCCGTCGCAATCAGCAATGCAACCGTTATAAAGAATGGTTTATTCAGTTGAATCTTCATGGGTTCTTTCCTTCCGTGCGGTTACCGTGTGTTGCAGGGGACTGCTTTGCGTGGCTCTGCGGTAACAGCACTGAGCGGTTTGTCGGTAAGAGATAGTTCAGTTCGGCAAGGATTTTTAGCCGATCGACCTTGATGGTCAGGAAATCGATTTTGGCGTTCAGCTCGGCGATGCGGGCACGCACCGCTTCAGCAAAGTCGCCGTCATCGTTGTTATAGGCAGTCAGGGCAGCTTCGGCCTGCTCCGCCATTTGCGGCAGTAGCTGCTGGTCATAGAGTGTGCGGCGCTCATTCAGGCGCTGGATTTGCACAATGGTCGTGTCCAGCTCCGCCATTAACTTTCGCGCCATCAGTAGCTTGTCTGTTCGCAGTGCCTCAGCTCGGGAGGTAGCGGCGCTAACATCTTTATCCTGTCGATTGCCCGTGAAAAGCGGCAGATCAAATGTGACGCCGACCGAGAACAGATCGGCGCGATCCCGGCCCATGGGGTCATCGTCCCGATAGCCGTACTGGGCGGTGAGCCCCCACTCGGGCTTATACTTTTGCTGGGCCAATTCAACCCCGGTCTGCATAGCCTCGATACGTTGGTCAAAGGCCAATAACAGGGGATGCCGATTGATCTGTTCATAGAGCCAGCGATCATTGTGCGTCTGACCCATGCCTGGGGTTGGCTCATCACCCAATTTACTGGATAAGGTCCGCGCCAACGGCAGACTGGCTTGACCGCCAATCCACTCGGAGAGCCGCTGCTGGGCAGAATCCAGTTGTTGTCGCAACGCAGTCAGCCGATCATCCAGCCGGGTGAGTTCCAGTTTTGCCCGGATAATATCCTGCTGTCGGGCACGCCCCAGCGCGGAGGAATAACTGGCTTTGGAGGCAAAATCCCTAGGACCCCACCTAGAAATGAAAGTTGATACCCCTCTACAAGCCACGGCAGACGGGGGCTTCAGAGGTTTTTGCAATATATGGAGGCAAAATCCCTAGGACCCCAAATACCGAGTGAACTAACCAGTGATTTGCATACTGCATTTCAAGATGTTGTTGAAAGCCGCTCTCAAGCTCAGCAGTGGTTGTTAGCTGACCAGGATCACTATCACGTCTATATCCCAAAGTACGGTCATACAGCTCAAGATAAGCTCTCAGTCGAAGCCAGACTGGCGGCTATCAGTTCAATTGGCTTGCTACATCGAGCAAAGGAGTCTATCGATGCTGGATTGGTGTGTGCTTCAGAAGAAACCATTAGTGCCGTTACGGTGCTGAATGAAAGTAAACTCAAGTTCAAAGAGAGTGTTGCTGCAATAAAGAAATTTGCAGCAACAGCTAAGACTCCTACCTCTCAAATTAGAGGTTTGTTGAATAAGGAGTCTTCACAGTCGGGTTTCCGCACCCCTGCCCTAGAAAAGGCTATGAAAACGGTTGGTATTAACGAGCTGGATTTGAAGCGGTGTTATTTGCAAACAAGGATAATGCCTGAAAACCTCAAAACCTTTAGCTGGACATGGGCCACTACGCACACTCGCATAAAAAAGCATTCCTTGGAAAAAGCGCTAGGCATGGTGGAAGAGTACTTCGAGGGAAATACTGATGCTTTGGATATCAATAAAAAGAAACTGGCCGCCTGCCATCCTAATGAGATGTTAGCTGAAAAGGTAATGCTTAAGAACAACCAATTACGAGCTAATTATGCTTTTGAGGTAGATGGAGAACTTGTGCGTAAACCCTGTACGATTTCTGGTGTTGTTATTGTTCCTGGAGAAGATCTGCCACGATTTGTATGGCGGGATAATCCTGATGAGACAGGAAGCCCATCGCCAAGGCTTGCTCAGTTGTCTGGGATAGACGATGAACCTTTAATTGAAGAGCTGCATTTATATCGCTATGTCTGAGAATAAGTTCGGAAAGAAAATTACCTGCTTTGCTAGTTCTGCTGCCTTACAGGTAGAAGCGACGAAAAGACACAAGGACGGCGTTCCCGTTTCGGATACGATTAGTCTGGAGCTGTGCCCGGTAACTAATCAGCGTCCAGAATGGAACAAGAAGATCTCCATTCAGCTTTCAGAAGATGAGTTACCCATTTATGCATCTGTGCTGCTTGGGTATCTGCCTAAAGCCCAGTTCAAACGACAGGACAAAGGTATCTTCCTGGAACGACAAAAAGGAAAAGTTTATTACCGAGGGACCGCTGGTGCTGGAAATTTATTCCAGATTCCAGTTCCTATTGGTAAGAGCTTTAATATGTCGCAACTGGCTTTGAGCCAACTTATCACTGGAAGTGATATTGAGTTAGGTAGTGACTGTGTGCTCGCTGCACTGAAAGGTGTTTCTGCTTTGTATTTAATTGATGATAAAGCGTAGGGTTGCAAGGCTACCCTACGCTTTTGTTCACTGATTAGTGAAGGGTATTTTTGGCGGTGAGTCGAATTCCGAACTCTTGCTCTTCGATTTCATAGTTTTGTTTAATTTCATTCAAAACCAGATCTATGTCTTCTTTAATCTGAGGTTCAATCATCGGATTACCGACTACAAATTGATGGAAGGTATTCACTATCACAACCAGATAGCTGGATAAGATATCTTCACCTTTTGATGCTATAGAACTTATCTCTGAAGCCTTACCCAATTCTTCTGAACGCTCTGCTTCAGCCATTGCTTCAAGCACGGCACTCCACTTGAATAAAGTTTGTTGGCTTTGTTCGCAAAATCTCACTTAATTACCTTCCTTAGTTTCTTTTTCATTCTGTATCCGTAGATAGATTTCTTGTCGATGCACTGATACATCCTTTGGTGCATTCACGCCGATACGAACCTGATTTCCCTTCACACCTAAAACTGTGACGGTAACATCGTCACCGATCATTAATGTTTCACCTACACGCCTTGTAAGTATTAACATGATTATGTCTCCTTTATACAAAATTCCTTTTGCCTTAATTGGCCCACGCAGATTAACGTCATTGTTGTGTTCCAGCAAATGTCTATGACACATTTATTGAAATCAAATTGCTTATACTGAGGGAAGTGCTGACTGGATTGCCAAATAAACCATAGAGAATATCTTGGACTTCCAGGAATCTACAGTATGTTCTTAGAAGGTATCAGAAGCACATAAATTGACCTGAAATGCACTAGATTGCACACTATTTTCTTGTTTTTTCCTGTATGATCCGCAACCAATGCAACACCAATATAACAATAGGAGTGAGTCAATGAACTGGGAGTTGTTGACCGAATACATGGATGGAGAATATGCCGAATTCAGCACCAAACTGGTGAATGAATACTTCACATCTATTCAGAATATGGGGAACACATTAGTTGTTACTCCATTACACGAAGCGATAGACAGTATTAAATCATTTACTGCTACAGATCTTTTATATGATCGAGTATCAAATACGCTATTAACGGGTGCTGGAAGCTTCCACCCAGGTCTTACCAGCTTTCTATTTTTTCTTCATAAATTCTATGAGAAAAGATCTTCAGCAGTGTTAGCCAAGCAACCAAGACGTGTCATTCTTGATGCCACACGCCCAGATCGTGATGAACCAAGTCTGTGCTATATCAATGAGTATGGCTTTTATCGCTCTAGCCTGCGTAGCGTTCCCACGATCCAGGTAGGATCCGACTTTTCATTAAGTGCTCAAGAGAAAATTTTGTTTAAAGAGTACAAGCTGTTTCGTATAGACTGTGATTGCAACTCAGATGAAATATTTGAAGAGATTTTAGATAGGAAAAAAAATGCAGCCTGATAATCATTGTATGCTGTCACATTCTAAAAACTATCTTAGATGGATAGAGAGTGGCCGTGAGTTTTTTACGAGTACCAATGAGAATAAAGGGGCTATTTCTAAAGATGAATCCTTAGACCATGTCACTTATATTTGGACTGAATTTCTTCGTAAAGCTAGCGGTTTTACTGATCTTGAAAAGAGACTTGCTCGAATTCACTTCGAAAGGGTGATTGAACGGCATGGTGAGGTGTGCCATGAACACAACGCGCCCTCACCGGACATAACAAGGGAAGAGACTGCAAAAAACTATCTAGATTATGTTAAAGACTTCTTTTCCAAACTGTAAAGAGAATGAAGCTTAGATAGATGAGCGTGATGGGTTTCACGACCATTATTCTCGTATACAGCTTGGCACCAACAGCCAGAACATACCTCTTTAATAAACTTCAACTAAATTCTTCCTATTCCGTTTTGCGTTTAAGTTTTTTTCTAACATGTACTCATTTTTATTAACTCAGCTCATCAAAAATGGAAGAGCTGATAATAGCTGACAAGAAAAGCGTCACTCCTATAACCACGGAAAGCCCAATCGTACTATTCACCGAGAAAATGGTAGTAAGCAGCAAATAAAGCATTAAAAATGGTATGCCCCCCAACAACACAATTAGAATTATCCTATAAGATATATTTGATGAGGCGTCAGCCTTTATAACCAAAGCTGACATGACGAAGCGCGAGCAAACACCAAGTAAAATCGAAGATACAAGAACGATTGTAAAATTAATGTCGGTATTATTCTTAAGAAAGCTTAATGCCCCCAAACCTATAAACAAAAAGGGAGACTCCCTAAGTAAAGTCCCGATGATACCTACAACATCAATATCGATGTTCGCATTAGTATTGTTCACAGGCTTTCTTTTAAATGCACCTTCACGATCAAGTCGGTGCATTCGCTTCTTATTTACAGGAAACATTACAAACATCCTTTTCTGTTAAAAACACAACATCTAGTATCGATCGCTGTGGCCGGCGACGGAAGATATAGTGTTTTCTAATTTTTCCGCTTTTCCGTTTTAGTTTCACACTATTCATCGTTTTCCAAT
>NZ_LWGJ01001039.1:0-7242 GCF_001635845.1 Oleiphilus sp. HI0132
ATCGTTCATGATGGCAATCCTCGCAGCGGACACGCAAAAAGCCATATTCCAGCCGACCACATTGGAGAAAATCTTCGAACTCTCTCTGAACGTAACGAGGCAAGCTTTGTCCCTGACCCTCCAACGAGGACTTAAAGACAGGATAATGTTCCTGAACCAATTGATAGAGGAGCGTCTTTTCGGGCTGATGGCGTTCATAGTATGGTGCTTGACTCGCCCAGACATTCCTTGCCGGTGACATGAGTATCCTCCTTGATACTGTTTATACATACAGCATATAGAAGAAGCTTCACTTAGCGAATATTGGCCGTAATTTTGTAAAAACAGTCCAACTGTTATGTCCGCTTTCGGGTCTTTTGTAATATAAAAATGCTAGTTAGGAAGGGCCAGATTAGATCTGAAGACAATTCTCAAGTTATGTCCGCTTATCTCACTTTCCAGAAGTAACCGATCAGATCAATATTGGCCAAAATATCCTTGTTTATCGATCAGTCATGAAGGTCCGTTTTGCGGACTTTCACGCCTTTGAGTGCTGTTTAACTATGCCGTGCACTGAACTCCAACCTTTGAGAAAGGGTTCGAGCCGATACACCTTTCTGATACTACTGACTTTGCGCAAGGTTCTGCGTCTCTCCAATTACTCTGTTCCGGCCTTGTTTCTTAGCTGCATACAAGGCTTGGTCAGCGCGCTCTACTAAGCCATCAATTGTGTCAGAGGTTTGCATACTCGCAACACCGACAGAAATGGTAATATTACCCAGGGTGACTTTTTTATCACTGCCCATAACCAGGTTTTTACTGGCGACCTTATCGCATAGCTGCTGGCCTACAACGAGTGCGCCTTCGTAGCGTGTGTTGGGTAATAGCGCCACGAATTCTTCACCTCCATAACGAGCGACGATATCGTCACCTTTGACACCCTTCTTTAGAACTGTTGCGATAAAGGTTAAAACTTTGTCGCCTACTGCGTGGCCGTGCGTATCATTAAACGATTTGAAGTGATCAATATCCATAAATAGGAGAGAGAAGGGCTTCAGTGTTTGTTCAAACTCATTTACTAGTGTTTTAATAGACTCATCAAATGCTCGTCGATTCGGGATGCCGGTGAGCTGGTCGGTAAACGCCGTTTCGTTCAGTTCTTCCAAGTTCCTTTTTAAAGTACTGACTTCCTCCTTCACAACGATTAAGGAGTTTTCCATTGATGTGTTGGCTTGTCTAACTTGGTCAGTTTCTTCAATAAGCTTGGCAACGAGCTGAGTGATGCTGTTGATATCGGGGTTTTTCTTTAGATCATTCTGGCTTTCTTCCAGTGCGGCTGAAAAAGCCTGGTTGCCCTCAAGGATTTTTTCCAGCTCTTGCAGCAGGTTGTCCACAAGCGTCTCTGTATCGCCTTGTATATGGCTCAGTTTATCCTGCGTTTGGTTTGCAATATAAGTTTCGTAGAGTGAGTTATTTAAGCTGTCTGTAAAGTTCGTTCCACTTTCTAGCAGGCTATCTATTTTCTTGCGTAGCTCGAGGTTCATTCCTTGAAAATACTCATACCAAACGAAGTAGTTTTCCGGGGTGATTGGGATTTCAAGGTCTTTCATTTGTGGGATAGTTTTCTTAAGGCAGTCAACAGCTTGTTTAAGCTTTTTTTGACGGCTTTCCCGCACAGGTATTTGTTGCTCTGTCATATTACTCGCTACTCCATTTAGCCTGGTAATATTTGTCTGTAACCTGAGTTCAAGCCTCTAGTTTGTGCAATAATCTAAGAATTATAAGACTTTTTCAATCATAAATCATTTCGTCTATCCAGTTGTCCGCCGGCCTAATTCAGTCATTTTAGTTGTTGATGGTAACGATAAAACCATTCTAGGTTTGGATATAAGCCCGATATTTCATAGTATTCGGTATTGCTGTCATTCTCATGAACCGCTGTTTCATAATAGGGAGATCAGATGTCTCAGAGCGCTGCTTTAGTCAAAGCACTGAAAAAATGTTTGAAAATTAACGATGTAAAATATGCAGATGTGGCTGATGCCCTCAATTTAAGTGAGGCGAGCGTGAAACGTTTGTTTTCTGAGGAAAGCTTTTCGCTAAAAAGGCTAGATCAAATTTGTGAATTTTTAGGTATTGAAATTAGTGATCTGGTGGAGATGGTGAGACAGTCTGATCAGATTCGAAGTTTGACGATTGAGCAAGAAAAAGAAATTATTGATGATCTTCCGCTTTTGATTGTCGCAAATAGTGCCTTAAATCGTTGGAGCTTTGAAGATATATTGTCTACCTATGATTTAACTGAGACCGCGTTAATCCAGCATCTTGCCAAATTAGATCGCCTAAAGTTGATCGAGTTGTTGCCTGGAAATCGCATAAAGTTATTAGTTGATAGAAACTTCAGTTGGCAAAAGAACGGCCCTATACAGCGGTTTTTCGAAGAAATTCTAGTGAATGAGTTCTTTAACTATAGGTTTGATGAGCCCAGTGACAAACGACAGTTTGTGGTGGGGATGCTCTCTAAAGCCTCTAACCTGATCTTTCAGAGAAAGTTGGATCAACTTGCAGAGGAATTTCATCGCTTACATGTAGAGGATGAAAAGTTGCCTGTTAAAGAGCGATTCGGTACTAGTGTTGTCACAGGTATGCGTCGATGGGAGCCTTTGGCTTTTGAGAAGATGCGCAGAAAAAAGGATCTGCGAAAGTTTTAGTATTGATGGGGTAGTTTGAGGTGTGGGCTGATCTATGAAAACCGAGTTCATAGATCAGCATTGGTTTCGTTTTTTAGGGTGTTTTATGAACGCTTTGATTGAAGCTTTCGTGATAACACCGCCGCGATGAGCAGCAATAACATCATCCAGGGGCTAGATGAGCCTCCACCAGAGCTCGGGTAAGCGCGGGTGTTGTTGAAAGCTGGTTGATGGGCATCTTTACGATGGTCTCTTACCGGCTGGCTTGCGCGTTGTTGTTTAGCCTGCAATTCTTTCTTTACGCGTTTGGCGTTATCTCTTGAAATGTTAAGCTGCTTGAATACCTCTTCTCTCACAACAATCATCGAAGTGTAGTCGGTGACTAAACCATATTGTTTGGCAATGTCGATGATGGCTTGTTTGGCATCTGCATCTTCGCCTAGATAGTCAATTTTATTCTGCAATGCTTCAATGCTCGCGAACGCCCATAACCTTTCTATCTCAGGGTTGAGTTCACTTTGTTTTGGGAAGTCAAAAGACGTTGTGTAGGTTTGTTGTTGGCCTGACATTTTGCCTTTGATTTCAACCGTTGCTTTACCATTTCCCCAGTAATGTCCGAACAAGATAAGCTGCTGACCTCGGTACACAGAACCGATACGGGCGGGTGTAAGGTTTTTAACCTTAACGCCGTCAATATCAACTTCGACATCATGAAAGGCTTCGTGAGTTAGTTTTTCGGTAGCGATCATTAGCTTGCCAACGATGTCATCACTATTGGATACACTCATTGCGAAGCCGTTAGAAATTTTTGTCATGCTATCGAGTAGTGGTCTATTAGCACTGTTGCCCATCACAAAGGTAAAGAGTCGTACATCATATTGTTCGAGTAAGCTTAGAAAGGATTTTTTCTCCGTGGTGCCGATATTAGCAACGCCATCGGTGACTAAGATGATGGCACTCGCGCGATCAGAATCGAGACCTTTGATGCCTTTTTTCAGGCCGTCGTATAAATTTGTGCCGCCATTAGGGGTCGTCGATTCAAGTGATTGTGTATATCTTGATACATTCTCGGCTGTCGCAGGGGTGTAACCTTGTGTGATCTCACTTGCATTGTTGTTAAATAGGATGATGCGAAAACGGTCATTTGGATTTAGCTTGGAAAGCCCTTTGTTAACGCCTTCGATAAGGCTGTGGTATTTTCCCTGCATTGAGCCTGAGTAGTCCAGTACAAAGATCCAATCTCGCCCCAAGTTGATTTTACTTAAGTCATCCCCCGGGGTGATGGTCATCATAAAGGTTCCTTTGTCTTTTCCGGGTTCTTTGTGTGTGACCATATCAATCGAGCCTGGCAGGCCTTGTTGATGTCTCCAGTAGACCACGATATCTTGATCGAGTTTAGTGATTGATTGCTTTGCTGTGATTGGGTTTGAGTCTTCTTCGTTTTGTGCGGCCTGCCCATTCATCATGGATATATGCCATGCCTGATTCGTGTTTGAGGTGACAATTGCCTGCGGATGTTTCGGAAGACGGACATCGTCAATAGGGTAAGAGGATCTTATATTCATCTTGAAGCTGAATGCTTCGGTTACCACTTCGTTGTAGCTCCAAAAGGCCAACTTTTCTTCATCGACGCCACCATCTTCAAGTGGGTAGACATAACTGCCAATGCCATGGTCTGAATGGACAGCTTGAATGTAGACTAATCGGATTTTGACATCTTGCTTTGGCAAAACCGGGTAAACGGCACTATCAAAAGATTTATACTCATCCTGTTCTGTTAAGGCGGTTTCTCTGCCTTGTGCTTTTTCTTGCTCATAAATCTCGCGAGCTTGTTTTTTCTCAAGCACCTCGCCAGTCACAGCTTTACCGTCTATCCAATAGGTGAACTCTCCTACCGCTGCTTTTTCTGGAATGGGGAAGGAGTAGATTGCTTCTAGCGTGGTGTCATTCGGGTTGAAAAATAATTGTGTTACTGAAGTAATGGCATAGCCATCCTCGATAGTGACATCTACATGGTGTTGTTTTATTTCCAACGCTGGTAGCTGACCGTTTGCGGGTGACATGAGTCCAGCGGCCTGCGACATCATGCTAAATGCGAATAATAGGGTAAAGCTTATCAATTCTAAGAAGTTTGGTTGTCTGTTCATAATGCTCTCCATTTGTTGGTTTGTGGCAACAAGCGAAAGCAAAACTAGATGGTGATGAACGGATACTCAATAAAAAACGACTAAGTCTAATAGCAAGAGCCTGAGGGTATTAGATAACGATACTTTTCCATATTTTTATACAAGGATTGTTTTGTTGTAGTCACTCAAAACTATTTATCACGCAAACGCAAAATGCGTCCACTGTCGGTGGAAAGGTAAATCCAGCCTTCAGGACTTTCGACAACTGCTCGAATGCGTTCGCCCAGGCTTTCAAGTAATCGTTCTTCAGCGATAGCCTGATACTGCTTGTTGAGCGATACTCGGTTTAGGTGTGTCATCTTTAGTGCACCTGAAAAGAGGTCCCCTTTCCATTCCTTGAAGGCTTTGCCTGAATAAACGATCAGACTCCCTGGCGCAATGGAGGGAACATAATATTTAACGGGTTGCTCCATGCCTTCTTTATGAGTGCTTTCACCCACAGAAATTGGCCCCCAGTATTCCTTGCCATAGGAAATGATGGGCCAGCCATAATTTTTGCCTGGTTTAATCAGGTTTATTTCGTCACCACCTCTTGGTCCATGCTCGATAGACCATAAAACAGACTTGTCGGGAGTAAAAGCTAAACCTTGTGGGTTTCGGTGCCCGTAAGACCATATTTCGGGTAGGGCGCGGGCTAGTTGAGTGAAAGGGTTATCTTTAGGAACCGTGCCGTCTAAATTTAATCGAATGATGCTTCCGGCATGATTGCTTAGGTTTTGCGCGTCTTCCCGTTTGCCTCGGTCACCGACGCTGAAAAATATGTGCCCCTGATTGTCAAAGGCAATACGGCTACCAAAGTGTCGGAAGGTATCGCTATCGCCTTTCGCTACGAATAGCTCACGCCAATGCCTTAGCTGCTGATTCTCTGTGAGTTGGGCGCTGGCAAGGGCTGTCGTTCCCTTTCCATCATGTCTTTTGCTATAACTAAGATAAATATTCTTTGATGAGCTGAATGTTGGGCTTATGGCAATATCAAGAAGGCCACCTTGGCCTTTGGCAAGCACGTTCTTAAGCCCTTGGATAGTTGTGAGCTGCTTTGTTTGAATATCCAAACTATAAAGCCGGCCACGTCGTTCGGTAATTAATAGAGTGTTGGCATCCAGAAAAGCCAGTCCCCAAGGAATATTTAAGCCTGAGTATAGTTCTTCCAAAATGAAGTGAATCTGGCCACTTTGCCCTTCAAGGATAGTGCGGGAAAAGCTTGGGCTGGCAAAGCTTATGAAGAACGCAAGACTAATACATGCAATGAAATTGTACATTTTAGGGAACTCCAATAGCTTCAGCATTCAATCAAGGCAAGTTTTAACCCCTTATCAGGCTCCAGTTCTTTTATTTCATCACTAAGCGCTAAAGGCGTGATAGATCTTACATCCTCTATCGTCTCTCGTATGTCGCGTTCAAATTCTGAAAAGGTTACTTGTTGATTGTTTAGGGCCGCTAAGATAACTCCGCCATCCTTTAAGTATTTGGTGCAGCGACGTAGTAGTTTCTGATAGTCAGGCCAGCCTCGAAAGGAGCCTTTATGAAAAGGCGGCGGGTCGAGAATGATTATGTCGAACTTTGACTGCTTGGCAATTTGGCTGTTTGACTTAAGAATGTTCTTTTTCCAAATCGATACTCTTTCATCCAGTAGATTATTTATCTGATGATTTAATTGTGCGGTTTTGGTGGCGCTACCGCACATATCAATATTAACTACTTTCTTTGCGCCACCTTTCAAAGCAAACAAAGAAAATACCGAGGTATAAGAAAAAAGGTTTAGAACACGTTTGTTTTCGGCGTGTTCAGCAAGCCAATGCCAGCCACTTCGCATGTCTGGAAACACGCCTGTGTTGCGGTTTTCGCCTAAACTAACCTTACACAAAAGATCCTTATCAAGTGCTGCATTAAACTCCAAAGGCAGTTCAGGCTTATTGCTAGTTCGTGTAAACAAAACCTCATTTTCCACATCGGGCCAAGGCCGGGATTGGAGCAATACGCTTTGAATAAACTCATGCTCTTCAAAGATCTCCTTAATGACGGAAAGCTCATTGTTGCTTAGCTCACCTTCATAGCATTGGACAAATAAAACGGGTGGATACCACTCAATATTGAGGTTCTCAAATGAGGGAAAAAACCGACCTCTGCCATGGAATACTCGGCAAACCTGTTCAGGCGATTGTCTAAGGTTTTCACCTAGTTCTTGCTTTAGGAGGTTCTGTACAGTAGTCATTGCAGAAATTTTGGTCCGGCTCAGTGATTGTTCAGGGGATTCTATAAAAGAAATGATGGTAGATCTATTTTTATGATTTTGGCCGCGAAAGAAGAGCAGTTAATTAAATCATAAAGAGAGAGTAAGAGAACCTATAAGGCGAATACCTTATAGGTTGTATGGAAAAAGAAGTCGT
>NZ_LWGJ01001040.1:0-6222 GCF_001635845.1 Oleiphilus sp. HI0132
AACTGGCTGCAAGTCGCTCCAGGGGAATTAATAGAATGTAATGGTTGCCACACGGGTGCAAGCGAAGTCCCGCATGGGCGTAATGGCGCTGGTCCTGAACCGGTCAATACGGGGGCAGAGACTGTTGGTCTTCCTTTTCCGGGAACGTCTCCTGCCGGGCCTGATGAAGATACACCCTTTGGTGTGCTAATGGGGGAAACCATGGCGCAGGCCTATACCGAAAATTATGGTATTCGAAATCTAAGCCCTGATATTACTTATACTGATGAGTGGGTCGTTCCTGCCGATACAGACAATGATATTAGCTACGCTTATGAAGATTTAACGACACCAATGCCAATTAAGGAAACTTGTGAAGGGACTTGGGGGCTAGGGTGTCGAATAGTGGTGAACTATGAAACACATATTCATTCTCTATGGTCGGTGCCGAGATCACGTATCGTCGATGAACTTGAAGAAGACCGTACATGCACATCCTGTCATAGTAATGTAGACAGTGAAGGGGAAACTCAAGTTCCGGTTGAGCAGTTGGATTTGAGTAATGGTCCTTCAACTGACGATCCAGATCACTATAAGTCTTATCGTGAGCTATTATTTAATGATAATGAAGTTGAACTGGTTGAAGGCATTTTAATTGACCGCTTAGTCGATAGTGATCAGCCCGTATTAGATGACGAAGGTGAGCCGCTTTTGGATGAGTTCGATAACGTCATTTTTGTTCAGGAGACGGTGCCGGTTGGACCAACGCTCAACACAGCGGGGGCTTTGAGAAGTGGGGCATTTTTAGACTTGTTTGAAGCAGGTGGTTCTCATGAAGGTGATCTCACTTTATCCGAGCTTAAGTTGATTTCTGAATGGTTGGACCTTGGGGCGCAATACTTTAACGACCCTTTTGCGGCACCAATTAACTAGTATTGATTACATAGAGATTTTCCTCGTGTGTAGAGATGAGTTGAACGTTGCATGATTGAAAAAGGATATTTATGTCAGGCTTAACACGCTGCCAGTATTCTTGCTTGGTGGTCTTCATTTTGTCGCTGTTCTCATGGCCTGTTTTAGCCAGTGAGGCCGAAACTCGTGAAGACCATGCCGGGTCTACCGTATTTGCGCCTCAGCTTAAAGTGGTACTTCCTTTTGTGGAATGGCGCACAGGCCCCGCGCAAGGTTTCCCTGTATTCCATATCAGCGAAAAAGGGGAGTGGCTAGAAGTTTCAACTCGAAAGACGGAGTGGTTAAAAGTTCGTGATCGCAAAGGTAATGAAGGTTGGTTGAATATTGCTGATGTATTGCAGATGGAAGACGCTAATGGCGAAACTGTGAAGATCACAGAACCAGTCTTTGATGACTTCAATACACGTCGCTGGGAAGCAGGTTTGATGAGTGGTCAGTTTGACAAAGCAGCCCTTAATTCGGCTTATCTGGGCTATTGGATGACCAACAACATATCTCTTGAATTATGGGGGAGTCAGGTGCTGGGTGATTCGGCTGAGATAAAAGTCGCAAGCGTGAACTTGCTTCATCAGCCATTTCCTTCCTGGAAGTTCTCACCGTTTTTTACTTTAGGGGCGGGCATGGTATTTATCAGCCCCAAGGCGACCTTATCTGAAGAAGCAAAGCGGGACGAAGAATCTATTCATGCCGGTATAGGGGCACGATATTACTTGAGCGACCGTTATTTTGTTCGTATGGAAGTGAAGGACTATAAAATTTTTACTAACCGTGAAAGCAACGAAGAAGCGACAGAATGGAAAATTGGATTAAGCGTGTTCTTTTGAAGAAGCGCAAACAATGTATTTGGTTGATGGTTTTAACCCTGTCAGCGGTGGTGGGGAATGCTTGTGCTGAGCAACATAGCCCATTAATAGAGCCTGATGTAAAGCCGGTAGTGCTTGATGAGGCAATGATCGACTCAGAGAATTTTGAGCTCGGCGTATTTACCGGCGTGATGAACATTGAAGATTTCGAGTCTGCATTGGTTTACGGCACTCGTCTGGCGTTTCATTTAAGTGAAAACCTGATGTTTGAAACGCATATCGGGATGAGTGAAGCAGGGCAAAGCAGCTTTGAGACCCTTGGTGCTGTAGAGGTGTTATCGAGTGATGACCGTGATTACCTTTACTATAACTTTGGGGTGGCATTTAAGCTTCCTGGCGAAAGCTATTTTGGCCGAGATTATGCCTTTAACAATAACGTTTACGTATCTGCAGCTGTTGGTGCAACAGACTTTGCCGGAGAAACCCGTTTAACGGGGGTAGTCGGATTGGGGTACCAATTACTACTGACTGATTTTGTCTCTTTACACTTTACAGCGAAAGAGCACTTTTACGAAATAGATGTCGTAGGGCCTGAGAAAATCAGTTTTAACTCAGAGCTGGGAATGGGTGTGTCCCTGTTCTTCTAGGCATGCTTGGAAGGGTTTAAAAAATGAAAGTATTTACTGAAAAGAATTGAGGGAATCAATATGCGAATGACCATAGCCAAGTCTCTAGTGACAGCCGCTTTGTTGAGTTTATCTGGCCTATCGAGTGCTGAGCAACTGAGTGGCGCGGCACCCGACTTTACGCTCAAAAGTAATCAAGGAAGCAATATCCGGCTTGAAGAGTTAAAAGGAGAAGTTGTGATGCTGAACTTCTGGGCTTCATGGTGTGGGCCATGTCGTCAGGAAATGCCCTTGATGAATGATATTTTTGCCAAATATGAAGACTTGGGTTTTACCATTTTAGCGGTCAATGTGGATGAAGATTCAGCTGATGCAGATCGCTTTTTGAAAGCTGTGCCGGTTGATTTTCCTGTGGTCTATGACTCGACAAGCAAGGTAAGTGAGATGTACGAGGTGGATGCGATGCCGACAACTGTGATGATTGATCGCGATGGCAACAAGCGCTTTTTACATCGCGGATATAAGCCCGGCTATGAAGAAGAGTACGCAAACCAGGTTAAACAGTTGATCAGAGAATAGTTCACGGGTTCCTAATATGAACAGTATTAAAGCAGTCATATGCGTAATTATCTGTTTGCTGTCTTTCGGTGGCTTGCAGGCTTGCGGTGAAATTAAGCCGTGGGTAAAACCCTATGAGCGAAGTAATCTGGCCGACCCTATTATGAGCTTAGATCGACATGGGGCTGCGGGTGCATACATTCACCATGTATACCAGGCAAGGGAGTCTGCTCGTGGAGCAGAGGGTGGCGCAGGAGGTGGCTGTGGCTGTAATTAAAATGAAAGCCAAGGTGCCTTTTTTTAAATCCTTTTTTCAATTGTTAATTATTGTCAATTCCCTGGTGATCAGTGCAGTAGGTAATACAGCAACGCTTCCTCCTGATACGGTTGACGCCTTGTATCATGGTTACGAAGGCGGTGGTATGGATATTAATGGCCCCTTTGTTCTGGTAAGAAAAAGTGCCGGTACGAATTTTTCCCTGAATGGACATTACTATGTTGATTCAGTGTCGTCGGCGTCTATTGACGTGCGCGCCACTGCTAGTGCTTATGAAGAAGAGCGAACTGAGTACAGTGCCGGGGTAGATTTTCTTCATGAGAAAACGATAGTGAGCGCGGGCTATACCAACAGTGAAGAAAATGACTTCTCAGCAGACACGGTGTTTGTTTCTGTTTCACAAGATTTCTTTGGTGATTTAACTAACTTGAGCTTGGGTTATTCCAGAGGTTGGGATGAAGTGGGAATGATTCAGAGTGACTTTTCTGAAGATGTTGACAGGCAGAACTACAAACTGGGGCTATCTCAAGTCATCACGAAGAATATGCTCTTTGGCGTGGACGTCGATATTATTACTGACGAAGGTTATTTGAATAACCCCTATCGCGTATACCGCTATCAGAGTGGTTCATCTTTCGAGACAGCCACTGAAAAATACCCGCAAACACGAACCAGTACAGCTGTTGCACTTCGTTCTCTTTACTACTTGCCGTATCGAGCATCGATTAAAGCAGAGTATCGTTATTTCACTGACAGCTGGGGGATAGAAGCGGATACCTTCGAACTTCAATATATTCATCCGGTTGGTCCTTCTTGGGTCTTTGAGGGCCGATATCGTTATTACCAGCAAACCAGTGCAGACTTTTATAGTGACCTTTTCCCCTTTCAGGACTCACAAGACTTTATGGGGCGCGATAAGGAATTGAGTACCTTTAGTGATTATACGATTGGTTTAGGAGCAAGTTATATTTTTGGCAAAGGTGCCATTCCACATGTAGATAGGCTAAAGCTAACGGCTTTGGTTGATTACTTAGAATTTTCCTATGACAACTTCAGAGATGTGACCAAACCTTCTACTGTTGCAGGAAACGAACCTTTGTATGGTTTCGATGCGTGGGTCACGCGTATATCGGTCACGATGGAATATTAGAGAGAATTGGGGAAGAGTTAGATGAATAATAAAGCGACCAGAAAAGCATTGAAAAGCATACTCTTGTTTGCTGTATGCCTAGTTTCAGTGAGTAGCTTTGGTGAGGAGTCAGCGACCGAGCCGGGTGCGGTTATCGAAAAACAGTCTGCGCCTGTGGCGGACAAGCCTGTTGCCTTGAGTGTGGCGCAGCTGAAGAAAAAGGTCATCAAGCTGAATCGAGACCTGTTTATTCTGGAAGAAGATTTGCTGTTTCCGGCAAATACCCAGTTTGTTGTTTATCTGAGTCTGGATACGGGTAAATTCTTCAAGCCTGACAGTGTGACCTTAAAGCTGAATGATGAAATTGTTGCTAGCCATTTGTATACGCAGCGTCAAGTCACAGCATTACGAAAGGGCGGTATGCAGCGTTTGCATATGGGTAACTTGAAGAGTGGCGAGCACGAGCTAACGGCCGTTGTAAGCGGGCTCGGGCCTGATAAGCGCGAGTACAAAAAGGCTGCCAGCACGCTATTTGAAAAGACAAGTGATATTGCTTCGCTAGAGATTCAGATAAGCGACCAAAGTGAAAACTATCAACCTCATGTCGAAATCGTTGAGTGGAACTAGCGTGCTAAAAACTTATCTTCCTGAGCAAACTCAGCGCTTTGTGAAAGCACTGATTACCTTGTGTATTCTCTGCGTGAGTCTGTGGACGGGTGTTGCTCAGTCTTCAGAAGCAAAGCTGGTTGATGAGTACCCGGTATATCAACGTGCTCAAGACTTAAATTACGGTCAGGTACTGTTCCAGTACCATCAAGGAAATTTCTTTGAAGCTTTGAGCGCGCTAAATGTTGCCAAGCTCCGTTCCGGAATCCAGGGGCATGGCCAGCATCCCGAATTAGTGGAGGGGGGGCTGATGCTCTCTTACGGAATGGTCGAAGAGGCCAAACTAGTATTTGAGACGCTTCTAACCAAGCAAATTTCATTGAGCGATCGTAACCAGGCTTGGTACTACTTAGGTAAGGTCTTCTACCTTACCGCCGATGATAAGCGCTCTTCAGAAAGTTTTGACAAAGTACAGATGCAGCTTTTGCGAAAGGAAAAGCCTCATTTGTTCCATGAAATGCTCTATATGAAAGGACTATTGATCGGACGGGATCATAGTATCAAACAAGAAAATAAACCCCTTATGCTTGCAAGCTTGATTAGCCAGATTCCTCCTGGCAACTTATGGCGACAGTACCTTCAGTATAATGCCGCCGTTGGTGGACTAGCGGCAGCGTCTAATGCGAACTATGAAGTGGTTCGAAGTGTTGCTTTGCGAGATTTGAAGCGCTTGGCAGCTGGTTTGCTTAATCAAATAGATGAACTCTATAGTCAGTCGAATGATGTTGGTGCTGGGGAGCGTATTAACTTACGAGAACAGTGTTTGCTAAGCCTTGGGCAGCTATACCTTCAGCAGGGAGATAATCAATCCGCTTTAGGTGTCTTACGCGAAATCAGAAAAGATAGTCTGTTATCTGACCAGGCACTTTTCGCTTATTCAGTTGCTGCGACTAACCTTGGTCAGCACGGCTTGGCGCTCGAAGCTTTAACGTTGTTGAAAGAGCGCCCACAATTTACGCCCTGGTTACAGCAAGTGCCTTATGCTTTGTCCTATCTGTACGAGCAAATGGGTGAAACAAAGCTTGCACTCCAAAGCTACCGAGTGGCTGTTGAGCATTATGAATCTTTACAAGAGCGTTTTGGCAGACAAGCACAAGAGGTCGATGAGTCGCGTTTGATTGCCGCCTTGAACCTTTCACGCCCCTTAGGTGATGCGAAGTTAGTGAATGATGCCTATGGCATGCTAAATGTTCAGCCTAATGACTATAGCTT